>NZ_CP043051.1:1230000-1290000 GCF_008121495.1 Mediterraneibacter gnavus ATCC 29149
TATACATTTTTTGTGAAATAGCAGTAAATTACAACCGCTATCATCAATGCAGAACCTACTTTCCAGTTAAGTCCGGTAATCAAATTCACACCGGCGCCGGTTCCTGAGATGTTCCCCATTGTAAAAAAGAGACATGCCATAAACAACGCAATTCCTACAAATCCTGCTGCCACAGGTCCATAATATTTACGGATTGCATGAATGGTCGGCATTCCCGTCACGATCGCCAGCCGGTTTGTCACCATCATAAATGTGATTCCCATAAAAACAATCGGTATGATCAGCCAGATCAGCGTATATCCGAAATTGCTGCCCAGCATCGCTGCTGTGGTGATCGCCCCGGGGCCGATCACAATTCCCGTTGCGATCAACCCCGGTCCAATTCTTTTTATCAGATCCTTTAATGGAAGCCGTTCAACATTTGCCCCAAATACTTCTGTTGAATTGCCTGTGAAATATGATAAATACGGTCTGACCAGTCCTGTGCTTCTTTTAATGTATGTTTGTCAGGATTTGCAAATACTTCTCTTGCCGGGCAGATGATTTCCGGTACACAGCCTGCGAATCCGATCAGCGCTCCGTCCATTCCTGGGAACCAGCTTACACACAATGTTTCATCATGACATGTGATCAGGGAAATATCCGGACATTCCTGGCGAAGCAGACGTACATCATGTTCATAGATAGAAGTCACTCGTGTTCCCATTTTGATACATTTCACATGATCAATCTCTTTGCACATTTTGATCAAAGTCTCTACCGGATAGAATGCTTTGCTTGTTGCCGGATACAGATGAATGATGATATCGATATCTGCGCCTTCTGCTACATCTTTTACATATTCAAACGGTGCATCCGGATTCATTCCAAATCTCAGCCACATATGAGGAGGCATCAGAAGGATTCCATCTGCTCCTGCTTCTTTTGCCATTTCGATGCTTTCTGCTGTGTTCTCACAGTTTACACCGGAAATAATCGTCATCACATCTCCACATTCCTCTGCACAGATCTCAACAACGCGTTTTCTTTCTGCTCTTGTCAGTCCTGTGATCTCTCCTGTATGTCCGTTACATACAAGACCGTCCATTCCTTTTCCGTAAAAACTCTTGATCCATCTTAAATATGCTCTGAATTCTGGTTCGTTGATGGAATAATCCTCATTGAGCGGTACTGAAACTGCCGGGAAAATTGTTTTAAAATTTTTTACTTTTGCCATTGTTAAAATCTCCTTTACTTTACATTTCATGATTATTTTCAGGGTTCAAAGATCCTGCGCCTGAATCTTTTGTATGTGTCAGCAAACGTTTGCATATCTGTTAGTCTTTATATATCATATCTTTGAAATCACCGTCAACGAAATGGACTCCCTCTGCAAGAAGTTGCATATACCATGCAATTTTTTGCATATTTTCTATATATCCCCTCCCTTTTTCTTTGATTTTTCAACTATTTGACGGAATTTATTTTTTGAGATAAAATGGTTGCATTAAAATCATATGCAATCGTTTGTATCGAACAGACTCATAAAGGAGGCAATCATGGCAACATTAAAAGATGTCGCAAAACTTGCATGTGTAGATGTCAGTACCGTATCACGTGCTCTGAATAATACTTCTTATGTCCACCCTGACACAAAAGCCCGTATCCTGGCGGCAGTCAAAGAACTGAGTTATCAGCCGAACGTTCTTGCCAAAGGACTGCGTCAAGGCAAACGCCACACCATCGGGATCGTCGTCCCCAGATTATCCATGACCGTATTTGCAGAACTGATCCAGGGGATTGATGAAGAAGCCCGTTACCACGGATATTCTATTTTAGTTTGTACGACTGAAGATGATCCGGATGTAGAGAGAGAATGTCTGAATCGATTGAGAAATGGATTTGTAGACGGCATCATTATCGCCGGAACCGGAAAATGCGGACGCCTGATCCGGGATATCCACGCCAGCGGGATTTCTGTCGTACAGATCATCCGAAAGCAGGAATCCCATTTAAGCAGTGTGATTGCTAATTATAAGCAATCCGCGTATCGTGCCGTAAAATACCTTGCCGGGAAAGGCTGTAAAGAAATCGGGCTGATCAATGGTCCTATGTCCCTTTCCACTTATTATGAACGATATCAGGGATATAAAAAAGCCATCTCTGAACTCGGTCTGAAAGAAATCTGCCCGGAGTCCACACAACAGGCAAACACTTTTGAGTACGGCTTTCAGTGCGCGGAATTCTTATTGACCAACTACTTTCACCTGGATGCAATCATCACATCCGTAGATATTCAGGGAATCGGAGCTTTGCGGGCGGTCAAAGAACAGGCGATGCTGGTTCCGGAAGATATCCGTCTGATCATCCTGACCGGACATTCGATCGGAGGAATGTTGGAAACAACCATGACATCTCTTGAAATTCCTGCGCATGAAATGGGGAAAAAGGCTGCGCTTATGGCCATTGAAGAAATTGATGCCCCCTCCGATCAAAAACCAAGTCCTCAGCACCTTGTTTTTGAAGCTACACTTGTAGAACGGGAAAGTTCCTGATTGTAAAAAATGGTTCAAAAAATGGAGACTGCCTTTTAAGACAATCTCCATTTTTATTATGCCACACTGCCATTTCGGTATCTGTCCGTCTGGCCGCATGCTGCTTCAAACTCTTTTAACTTTTGTTTTGCTTCCGGATTCAGATATTTCGGCACCTCGATCTGCACTGTTACGTATTGATCCCCATGTGCGGAAGTGTTTTTCATAGATACGATTCCTTTTCCACGAAGACGGATCTTCGTTCCGGACTGCGTCCCCGGTCGAATTTTACACATTACATTTCCATATAATGTAGTAACCAGAACTTCCCCGCCAAAAACTGCTGTTGTAAATGGAATATTTACTTTTGTATACAAATCCTGCCCGTTCCTCTCGTATCCCGGCTTATCTCCTACCTTTACTTTCAGAAGAAGATCTCCTGCCTCTCCCCCATTGCTTCCCGGCATTCCTTTTCCACGGAGTCTTACACTTTTTCCTGTTTCAATGCCCGCCGGTATATGAACCTGCAGAGATTGTGTGCTTCCTCTGCCGTCCGGACTCTGGAGATGAATCACTTTATCACATCCAAATGCAGCTTCTTCAAAAGTAATCGAAACTTCTGCTCTTAAGTCTTGGCCTTTTCTCACAAACTGACTGCTGTCAAACCCCTGCCTGTAAAATCCATTTTTGCCAAATCCTCCGCTTTCAAATCCACTGTTTTGGAAACCGCCGGACTGTCTGCCGTGAAAAATATGATCAAACATATCTCCAAAAATATCGTCCATATTTCCGCTCTCAAAATGGTACTCCTGATAGCCTCCTCCTGCATTTTCAAAAGGATTACCGTGCGGATTCTGTCCTGCCCCGCTGCCATCAAATGCGGAATGTCCAAACTGATCGTATAGCCTTTTCTTTTCCGGATCACTTAAAATCGTATATGCTTCTGTCACTTCTTTAAATGATTTCTCTGCCTGTTTATCTCCTGGATTGGTATCCGGATGATATTTTTTCGCCAATTTCCGGTATGCTTTTTTAATTGTTCCTGCATCTGCATTTCTGCTGACTCCGAGCACTTCATAATAATCTCTTTTTGCTGCCATCCTTTCTTCACCTCCTGTTCAAAAAAAATCCCCGGGATCACAATCCCGGGGAAAATACCTTTTATCCTTCTATTGTTACATATCGTTTTTCATCCACAGGTTTCTTTTCCTCTTTTTTCGGGATATCAAGCATCAGAATACCATTTTCAAATTTTGCATGAATATCGGTCTCTGTGATATCCTCTCCAACATAGAAACTTCGGCTCATGTTTCCTGCATAACGCTCTCTTCTAATGTAGGTACCATTCTTATCCTGCTCATCTTTATCGAGACCTCTTGCTGCACTGATGGTCAAATATCCGTCTTTCAGTTCCGCTTTCACCTCGTCTTTTTTAAATCCCGGCAGATCGATCGCTACTTCGTAGCCATGTTCTGTCTCTTTGACATCGGTTTTCATCATACGATCTGCACGTTTGCCATACAATTTCTTGTCAATATCCGGAAATGAAAAATCCATCCAATCGTTAAATAAGTTTTCTCCAAAAATACTAGGCATCATCATAAGTCATATCTCCTTCCTACTATACAATCATCTATGTAAAGCACAACCGGACGATCCGGAGTGTTGATTACTTTTTGATGAATCCTTGTTACCTTTGTTCTATTTGTAATATAGCATTCATTATTGGCACTGTCAAGTGGTGAGTGCTAATTTTTTGTGAAGAATTTGTGAAGCCTTGATTTTATGGGCTTCACAGAGGTTTTTCACTTGCTTTCGCACTCGATTTTCTTGATTTTACACCATTTTTACACCATTTCATTTGATTTTGGTGTAACACTCACTTTATTTACACCAAATTACACCATCGACTTACATTTACACCACAGCAGGTACAGTTTCCGGCAGATTCATTTTTGACATCTCATTTTCTACATGAGCCATTTCAGCGATATGATTGTAGATATTCATAGTGATCTTCGCATCAGAATGTCCCATTACATATTGCATAACTTTCGGATTAACATTATTCTCACCCAATCTGGTACATCCTGTGTGACGAAGAATGTGTGCAGATATATGAGGCATCAGTTCTGGCTCCCTGTTCTCATTTTCCGCCAATATTGTTTCTCTCTTATTATAGGCATTAACGATATTCTTCAGAAAACTATTCACACCTGCTGGCATAATCGGACGCCCATGTTTTGTGTTAAAAATAAAACCACTGCGTTTACCAATCTCTACATTACTCTGCAATCCCAACATCAAATTTAATTCCTTCTGCTTACGAAACGCATCATATACGGTCTGAGTCATAGGAATTGTTCTGATTCCAGCATCCGTTTTTGTCTCCGAATCATGGAAACAATAACCTTCTTCTCCCTCATAATAAACAAGCTGTCCATTCACATGAATTTCCCGGTTTTTCATATCCACATCTGACCAGGTCAATCCGATTGTTTCACTTATTCTCAGGCAGGCTCCAAACATAATCTGCATCATTGGCAAATGCGGCTTATACACCTTACTGTTCTCCACAAATTTCAGAAGCTTCTCTTGTTGTTCCAGCGTTAATGCCTCTTTCTCCTTTGCAGCGCACCATAATCGCCAAGAGTTCCTGTTACCGGATTTTTACGGATAATCCCATCCTCCACAGCCATATTAAATGCTGGGTTTAATAAAGCATACATACTTTTAATCGTGCTGTGTGCCAAACCCTCATCCGAAAGTCCTGAAAAAAATGTCCGTACATGAGATGTCTTAAAATCAACTACACGGATGTTTCCAAGAGTATTCTTTATCCGATAATTCCATGTTCGCCAGTAGTCCTTTTTCGTTTTTTCCCGGATATTCTTTGTCACCATATATCGCTCAAATAATCCATTTACCGTCAATTTCTTTACAGATGTGTCCGTAATAAGCTGATCGTCAATATCTTTATTGATTTTCTTTTCCTGCTCACGCAGACTTGCCAGATCCATGTCATAGATTGTAACACGCTTTCCGGTAAGCTCATCTTTGTAACGATACATATAACATCCGTCTGGACGCTGACTTTCTCCAGTTTTTAAATTTCTGCCTTTATTGTCTTTTCTTGCCATACTAATCATTCCTTTCACATTCGTTGTTTGTTATTCGGAATGATTTTTGTCCTGTTCGTATCAGTCATAATCTGTCTGATATCTGTTCACAGATTAACATAATATTTTAGGATTTCCAAGGGTAAATTATTGAAAAACACTAATTTTTCTTTGCACTCTCATTCCGAAGGAAATTCGTTGTTTTCTCCTGTTCTCATCCATTACACTGCCATTGCATCAAGATATTTTTTTATCTTATCTACGTTATAGAGAACACGTCTGCCAACAATGATCTTTGCTTCTGCACAATCTGCAATTTTTCTTGCTGTGACAGCACCACAGGATAACATTGCCATTAAGCCTTCAATGTCCACAGTCAGACGATTTTCAGTGTTATACTCTGTTGTCTTTCTCATGATGCACATACCTCCTTTCCTCCGTATTCTTTTGCATCACCTCCCAGACAGCGGTTTCATGCCCGTTGTCAGTACCTTCTCCTGTTGTTTCTGGTTTTACCTAATGATGAATCTTTTTCTGTTCGGCGTGTTGGCTTCCATTCGTACAGGCGGTGTCAACGTTACATTTGACCTCTATCAGAACTTTTCTGAATGCTGCCAGCTTCTTTTCAAGCATACCAGCCGTTGCCGGAGTATCTTCGATTTCCACATACTACTCTCTGGTATAGCGGTGGAACTCTGTGTTGTCCTTTAATCCTCTAAGGGCACCTATACAGCTCATTCAATTTTCAAGGTGCGGAAAAGCTCTTGAATTCCTATTCAAAACCTTTTTCTACTAATCACACGTGGCAGAGGCGATAAGGTCATATTTTTCATAAAAAATTTGATTTTTTTCATCTCAGCCTTGTCCATTCGCTTTTATGCGAATATTGATTATACTGTCATTATATTTCGCTTTAATGTTAATGTCAGGTTTTTTTATTCGCTCAAATGCGAATGTTTCTGTTTACATTTTGAGATTTTGATAGTAAAATGGAATTATCAAATAGAAAGCAGGAAATCTGATATGACGATTGGTGATAAAATAAAAAAAATCCGGACATTCCGGAATATGACACAGGCAGAACTCGGTGCAGCTCTCGGCTGGGGCGATAAAGGTGCAAATCGCCTTGCTCAATACGAAACCAACTACCGGGTTCCCCGTAAAGATCTGGTTACTGAAATGGCTAAAATTCTCGATGTGAACCCAATTGCTCTGTATGAACCAACTATAATGAATGCCGAAGAATTAATGGAAACACTTTTTTGGATTGATGAATTTAATCCCGGTATGATCAAACTATTTCAATTAGAGACTTATCCCGGTGAAAAATGCAATTCCAGTGAAGATACCGCCGTCCGCTATCATGACTCTGACGACTGGCCAGTCCATCCACCTGTTGGCATGTGGTTTAATTATGGGGTTCTCAATGATTTTTTGAAAGAATGGACTCTTAGAAAAGAAGAACTGAAATCTGGCGTGATTACCAGAGATGAATATTTTGAGTGGAAAATCAACTGGCCACAAACCTGTGATGACTGTGGAAAATATGAACCCCAAAAGCATTGGAAAAAATCATAATTTATCTGTACTCACCGTACACTCGAAATAAAAAAGAGATGCCAGTAATATACTGATATCTCTTTTTCTCTACTATAATTTTGTATGATAGAGCATGTCTTCCATGTAGAAGATTAAGCTAGAAAAACTTCCAGCTCTTTTTAATCATTTCTTCCACACAGCGGCTGCATTTGACCTTACCATAAGCTCCTCCACCGGAATCCCTGCCGGACATATATTCTGGCATGATAGTGATTTCCCACATCCTTCAAAATAATGTTTCCTATATTTCTCTGCTATTTGTTCATGGTGTGAAGTATCCTGCTCCTCATTCAGTATCCTGTATGCGTTTACCGGAGCAATGGCACCTGCGAAGTCTTTCCCAAAATCAAAATTCGGACAGACCTCAAGACAACATCCACACATAAGACATCTTGCTGATTGATAGCGTATCTCATGAGTATACTCTGTCATATATGCATCGCTTTCAAGCCACAGGTTGATCTTCTTAAGATTTTCAAAAACAACTGACCTGTCAACGATCAGATCTTTTACTACCGGAAATTTACTCAAAGGTTCCAGTACAATTACTTTTCCCTTTAGAGATTGCAAAAATGTAGAACAGGCAAGTTCTGGCAGACCATTGATTCGCATCGCACATGCCCCGCATTTTTTCACCATACAGCCGCATTCCCATGAAATCGGTTCAGCTTCTTTGCCTGATTTATCAGTAAGTTTCTGTCTTGCATTCAGTTCATTCAGCATAGCTGCAATGGAAAGCTCACCCTCTGCTTCTATTTCAAATTCCTGCCAGAAAGGCTTTGCTTCTTTATTTTCCTGACGCTTTATACGAATGGTATATCTCATTTTTACTGCCGCCTTTCCGGAATTTCTTCAAAATGTATCTGTATCTTTTGTCCATTATAGCTTGCAATGGTTGTTCTTGCAAAATCATCATTTTTCTTCGGATAGTCTTCTCTGTAGTGTGCACCTCTGCTCTCTGTTCTTTCGATGGCACTCATGATTGCAGCCTGTCCCAGCAGTGAAAGTGAGCCTTTTATTTGGCATAGCTTCTCCAGTTCTTCTTCCATGCGTTTCCGATTTCTTACAACTCCAAGTGTATTTAGCATGATTTTATTTATTTTCTTCTTATCAGGCTGGCTGATGGATTCACACAAATCTGCCAGCTCTTGCGTCTCTGTTACCAGCATATCCTTAGCTGTCATTGCATCCTCGCAGGCAGTCTGTGCTGCAATTCTGCCACCATAGATTGCTCCAAGCAAAGAATTACCACCAAGACGATTTGCTCCATGATACTGTGCACAGCACTCTCCGGCAGCATATAGATTTCTGACAGGTGTACGATGCTTCTCGTCCACGTAAATACCACCCATAAAATAATGGATACCCGGCACAACCTGTACCGGCTCTTTTCTGATATCCTTATGAAGATAAATCTGACAATCCGATACCAGCCCCGCAAGTTTCCTGTCTGTCACATCTTTAGGTATCTCTGTCATATCCAGATAAACAGGACTTTCCTTACTTATTTTCCATATTTCTCTTGCAGTGATGTCTCTTGGCATCAGATTGCCAAGTTCCGGATATTTTTCTTCCATAAAATACCATCGGTTTCCATCCCTGTATGTGAAAAGGCGACCACCTTCTCCTCTGGCAGCTTCGCTGATCAGCATTTTCTTTCCGCCAATCTCAACTGTTGTCGGATGATACTGGATCATCTCAAGATTAGCCATAGGAACACCTGCCGAAAACAGGCTGGCACTTACTTCACCGGTATTTGCTAAGGAACCTGTCGTATTTCCAAACAGTCCATGCATACCACCGGAAGCCACGATAACTGCATCCGCATATAGCATTTTTATCTCACCTGTATAGTTATCGCAGACAACACATCCATGACATATGTTCGCTGTCATCAGTAAAGTACGGAAAGAGTGATGTTCAAAACGCTCTATCTGTCCCTGCACTTCTAATCGCCGTACTGCATCTATCATAGCTGTCATGATCTGTTTTCCGGTATCACTCTTTGCAAACGCTGTCCGTTTCTTTTTCTGTCCCCCGAAATTTCTCAGATCCAGTTCATCATAACCACATGTATTAAACTGCACTCCGATGCTGTGAAGCCACTTTACCACTTCCGGTGCCGCCTGTGTCATATTCCAGACTGCGTTTGGATCTGCCAGATTGCATCCGGCTTTTATCGTATCTTCGTAATGTTCCTGTGTACTGTCATCTTCTCCCTTGGTATTAAGTGCGGCGTTGATACCGCCCTCTGCCATAACTGACTGTGCTCTCTCAGAAGGCAGAGAAGAGATTAACTTTACACTGCATCCTTCTTTTACTGCCTGCAAAGCTGCCGACAGACCGGCAAGCCCTGCTCCGACAATAATCATATTCTTTTTCATAATGTATGCCATCCTATATAGTAAATGATAACTGCCCCTGCACTAAACAGCAGCAGAACCGACAATATCAGATAAATGTCTCCTCTTCTCTCCTTATAGCTTATGATTCCAAGCGATACAAGCAGTGGACGGATATTTATAAAAAGATGAATAAAAAGTGCTGCAACCAGTAACAGCTGCGTAATGAGTTTTACTGTTGTAAACGGAAACAAAATATAGATCCCGTCCTGTACTCCGCCAAATAATCCTATATGGAAAAACATCAGAATAAGTATTGCAAGTCCGCTGGCTCTCCTTGCCCAGAATACTGCATTTTGTTTTAAGTAGCTGTTACCTGCATTTTTAGAAATTTTCAAAGTATTTATGGTAAGTATGACTCCAATCACAGTATGTGCTGCAAGAACAGCCACTCCAACCCATGCAAGTATTTTCCCGGCACTGCTTCCAATTCCAAGAAGCATAAAACTTCCCATAAGACCATGCAGCATAAAAATCACGAGCAGTAATACGGAAAGTATTGTATTTATTTTTCTCATTCTTCCGCTCACCTCATTTCTGCACTGTCCAGTATGATATAGTCAGCATTTTCAAGAGCGTCTGTGCTGACCAGATCACTTTCAGAAAGGAATGCTTCATATTTCCCACTGACTGCCCTTGAACGCAGCATTGTACCGCTGTATTGTTTTATCTGCACATCAGCACCTGCATCATTAAGCCTTTCGCATAAGGAATCGGCATATCTTATAAGCGCATAATCTGTTTCCGAAACATAAATATCAAATGATAATTCTGTATCTGTACGAATGCTATCCGTCTTTCCTGTTACAAATGCTTTTAATTGCTCTCTTATATCCTCATCTGACAGTTTATCAAGCAACGGATTCATACAGAAAATATAACTGCCCTCAAGCTGTGCCGAGCTTTGGGCTGCTTTCTTTGCCTTTGGTGTTGCACCTGTAACAGCATCTATAATGGATGGAGGGGAGTGCAGTAATGCACCAAACCCTGCAATCAAAGCAATTACCACCACCAGTAAAATAAGTCTACGCTTCACTGCACTTTTCTCCTTTATTTTTTCAAAATCCTCATGGCATTCAATACTGCTATAATCGTAACACCAACATCACCAAATACAGCTTCCCACATGCCTGCTATGCCTAATGCACCCAGTATAAGGAACACACTCTTGATTCCGAGTGCAATGATAATATTCTGCATAACAATTCTTTTCGTTGCTTTTGCAACATCAATCGCATCCACAAGCTTTGATGGTTCATCTGTCATCAGAACAACATCTGCAGCTTCAATCGCAGCATCTGAACCAAGTCCACCCATCGCAATTCCTACATCGGCTCTTGCAAGAACAGGTGCATCATTGATACCATCTCCTACAAATGCAAGTTTGCTTCCTTTTGTCTTATGCTGATCCAGGTACTCCAGTTTTTCAACTTTCTGATCTGGAAGTAACTGTGCATAATATTCATCCAGTCCGAGCTGCTCTGCCACAGCCTTTCCAATCTTTTCATCATCACCGGTAAGCATAACTGTTTTCTCAACACCGATTTTCTTCAGACTGGCAATCGCATTCTGACTGTCATCTTTCACTTCATCGGCTATTACGATACATCCGGCATATCTGCCATCAACAGCAATATAAACCTTTGTTCCGGCTGACTGGCAGGCTGCATAAGATACTTTCTCAGAATCCATAAGTTTGCTGTTTCCTGCAAGTACTCTTTTACCACCAATCAATACACGAATTCCATGTCCTGATATTTCTTCATAACCGGAAAGAACAGACTGATCAATTGTTTTGCCGAAAGCCTCCTGTATGGATTTTGCTATCGGATGGTTTGAATAGCTTTCTGCCTGTGCAGCATATTCAAGAACCTGCTCTTTTGTAAAGCCGAATTCTACTGTGATATCAACAACCTTAAACACACCTTTTGTCAGGGTTCCAGTTTTATCAAACACGACGACGCTTACCTTATTCAGTGCTTCTAGATAATTGCTTCCCTTTACAAGCACACCTCTCTTTGATGCCGCACCAATTCCACCAAAGAAGGTCAGAGGGATGGAAATAACCAATGCACAAGGGCATGAAACGATTAAGAATACAAAACCTCTGCGAAGCCATTCTGACCATCCACCACCAAGAATGACAGGCGGAATAATAGCAAGAATAGCAGCCATGCCAACAACAATCGGTGTATAATAACGTGCAAATGTTGTGATAAAGTTCTCCGTAGGTGCTTTTCTGGAAGAAGCATTTTCAACCAGATCTATAATCTTTGTAACTGTTGATTCTCCAAAACTCTTTGTAACTTTAATTGTAAGAACACCGCTCTGATTGACACATCCTGACAGTGCTTCTTCTCCCTTACGGATGCTTCTTGGAACAGATTCACCGGTAAGTGCTCTTGTATCAAGCATTGACTCACCCTCTGTAACAATTCCATCCAAAGGAATCTTTTCTCCCGGTTTTACAACAATCAGTTCGCCAATCGAAACAGTTTCCGGTGCTACTACTACCAGTTCGCCATTTCTTCTGACTGTAGCCGAATCCGGTCTGATGTCCATAAGATCAGAAATTGATTTTCTGGAACGCTTTACAGCAAGTGACTGGAAAAACTCACCAACCTGATAAAAGAGCATAACTGCTACAGCTTCTGGATACTCCCCGATTGCAAATGCACCTATTGTAGATAAACTCATCAGGAAATGCTCATCAAAAATCTGTCCTCTGGTAATATTTTTTACTGCCTGCCATACGACATCCCAGCCAAGAATAATATATGCAACAATCAATACACCAAGTTCTACAGGAAGCGATACATGTCCAAATAAGATCAATCCCATTCCAACCGCATAGATGACTGCACCTGAGATCAGACGTATTGTAAGCTTTTTATCATCATCACTATATACCGGTGTTTTCTCTTTCTTATCTGGAGCAACAGATGTATCTGCCTTTTGTTCTGATACTTCAACATCCGGTTCATGGCTGTGTACAATCGTAGTAACCATATCCAGCATGGAAGCTGCCTTGTTATGATCCATACTGACAGTAAGTGTCTGCTTCATCAGATTGACTACTGATGATGATACATCCTCTAAATCACCGACTTCCTTTTCAATCTTTGCTGAACAGTTTGGACAATCAAGTCCTTTTAAAAGATATGTTTTAGTAGTATACGACTCTTTTTTCTCAGATACTTCAACATCCGGTTCATGGCTGTGTACAATCGTCTCAATCTGCTCAACGATTGAATTGTCGAATGTTTCAGTTTGTATTGTAAGAGTCTGTTTCATCAGATTGACAGATGATGAATTCACATTCTCTAAATCGCCAACTTCTTTTTCAATCTTTGCCGAACAATTGGGACAATCAAGTCCCTTCAGTAAAAATATTCGTTCCATTCTAACCTCCATTGTATATGTTTAGTTGCTCAATCACTCAACTTAAAAGGTAAAAATTTTAATCTCTTAAATGTTCAAAGCCTTTATCAATAATTTCCTTAACATGCTCATCTGCCAAAGAATAATACGCAATCTGAGCTTCCTTACGATATTTTACTAACTTAGCCAGACGTAGTGCCTTAAGCTGGTGCGATACTGCGGATTTCGTAACTCCAAGCAATACTGCCAGATCACAGACGCACATCTCGCTTTGTTCTAATGCATGAAGAATCTGCACCCTGGTACCATCCCCAAATAATTTAAAAAGTGAAGCAAGTTCTATATATTCCTCTTTAGACTGCATCTTCTTTTTTACATCATTTACGATGTCTTCATGGATAACGTCACAATTACAAGTGAATTGAGAATCTGCCATTATCTTCCTCCTTATGCTTTAGTTGAACAACTGCTCAACTAATTATAATATGTTATTTTTTCACTGTCAATAAAATTTAACCTGAATTATTCATTTTTTTATCAATGTATCCTTTTTCCAGAAGTGGTGCCTGATACAGCTTCCGGCAGATGAATACCATATTAGCTTCTTTAAAATATGTAGTTCCATCTGAAAATACAGGTGTCAGACCGGTAGCTTGTATCTTATCCTCATTTTTCCCTGAATGACTCCCAAGATAGCCTAATGTTTTTTATATTCAGCCGGAAAGTGGGATAATGTAAAATATTCTTCCTAATCCATTCGCAGCATATCAGGAACCAGTAAAATCCCGATTACTGTAAACGCAATACCACCTGCACATACCAACACTATTGTCGTTTCAATTCCCTTTCTTACTTTTCTCCTGTCTTTTTAAGCACAGGAAGATTCGGAAATCTCCCTGTGTTTTTCTTAATAATATCCTCGTTCTTCCAACCAGTCTTTCACGTAACTTCTGATTCAAAAATAAATTTTTTATAAGATAAATTTATTTTTCTTTTTACTCAAATACATTCTTAGAAAAATAGCCCCCATATTTATAAGGAAAATCAAAAAAATCAAATTTAACGATAGATACTCTCGCACCATATTTCCCAGCACTGCACTAAAGGAAATACTAGATATCAAAACCATTTTATAAATATCATCCCATATCTTTCTATACTGCTCAATTCCACCCCATACAAGAATTACACATCCGACAATTCCTGCCATAATCGCAACCATTGAAACTATTCGTTCAAATGTGACCTCTCCTGAAGGATATCCCATATAATCCAGCTGTTCAAACCATATCACATACTCTCTGCACCAATTAACTGGCAACATGATTAGCTGCAATATATCTCTTTGAAATGCTCCATTCTGAATAAGTGAAAAGAAAATGACACAAAGATATCCCCAATCCCAGAAAAACTGCCTTTCTTTCATATCCTCAACTTCTGATTTTGCTTTTCTCCTGGCTCTTTGTATCTCCACATCTGCCCGTTTTCTTACCCTTTCAGTCTGATACTCTGCCTGCCTTGCCTGTTTTTCTGATTCTTCCTGTTTCCGCTGTGCCTGTTCAAACGCTTCCACCGATGACTGGTTCACCTGTATCTGCAACTTAGAGTTCCGGTCCCGAACGTCTTTTATTTCTTCTTCGAGCTGCTCTTGCTCGCTCCTGCTCATCAATCCGTTTCTGTTCCTCAAGTCGTCGTTGCTCTGCTGTAAGGACTGATTGAGTTTCCGCATTTCGGACAGTTCTACTGTCATCTGCTGAATTTCGGCGTTCGACTTCTGCATTTCTTCTTGCATTTCGTGATTCTCGAAGAACAACTGCTGTTTTTCCATTTTCAACTTGTGTGTCCTTTCCTGAAATTCCTGAATAAACTCGTTCATCTTCTGATTTCTCACCTGCAACTCGTCCCTCTCTGCCGACACTTTCTCCAGCGTTTCTGCCTGCTCCTTCGCAAGCTGCTTCCACTTGTCGGTAGTATCCAGCGAATTCTTCGTCTGATCCGTTTGTTCGTTCTGCTTCGGCTCGTGTCCTTTCGTAATTTCCATTAAATTCATATTCCAATGCCTCCTTACTGATGTCCAGATGAAAGGTTTTAGACAAATTGCTGTCACGCACTTTCTTTCCATCCTGATTCTGGAACGTGATGTGCTTTCTCTTTTCCGTCCAGTTCACACTCCATCCAAACTGTTTCATTTTTTCTATAAACTTTTCTTTGCTGATACAATTTTCCAGTGCTTTTAAGACCGCCATTGCACAGTCAGCCACAAAACTGTCCTTTGCATGTTGTCGGAACAGGTTATATTTATCCTTGTTCCATGCAATGACTTCGCCTTTTTCGATTTCACTGCCGTCAAAGTGTTTTCCTTTTTCTGCAACTGTCAATCCACGTTTTCTGCACATCTGATTAGTAAATTGCTTCATCCGCTCCAGATCTTTTTTCGTAGTATGCAATTTCTTTCCATCCTCATAGCTGACAGAATTCGTCACCAGATGGCAATGAATATGGTCTTTATCCTTATGGACTGCCACTAAGGTTTGAAATCCCTGGAACCATTTTTCTGCAAACTCTTTTCCAAATTCAAATGCCTGCTCTGGTGTAATCTGCTCGTCCTTATGCCAGGAAATAATATTGTGGGCGTACATTCTTCCAGAGTCTTTATTCCATAATTTCTTTTCTTCCAGAAATGTGCGGTACACCAGATCATAATTGATTTCATCGTGGCAATACGGACCAGTTACATAGGCAAGCTGCTCACTGGTCTTGTCCTGACGCAATACATATTCGATACAGTTTCTCATTGCTCCATGAGAATTTGTCCGCTTATTAACTGTCTTATTGACTGCCATATCTTTTCACTCTCCTTCCGGTAGTTGCGGATATTCTGATTGAGATAATGCAAAATATCTTCTCTTGGTATAAATCCACCAGCATTCATTTTCCGTGCAATCTGGTTGATATTCGTAGCAACACCACGAAGCTGGCTGAGCATCTCTGCAAGCATCAGATTCAGCTTTTTCAATTCTTCCACTTCCTCTGCGGATGCAATTTTTAAACCTGCTATTGCATGAATTACAACCGCCTGCTGAGTCTGTCCAGACTCCTTTACTTTATTTTGGAGCAGATCATACTCTGCTTTATTCATTCGTATCGTTACCGTATAATTTCGTTTTCGCATAAATTCTTGACTCCTTTCTTCATTCGTCTTTCCATAAATAGAATCAGCCATAACATTTCTGGCTGGTAAATTAGCAGGGGATATATAAGGGAGTGCAACGCTCCCTTATACAGGTGCAGGACAGCGTCCTAGTCAATCAGTAAGTCTTCCGAAGGAATGTCCGGTGGACATTTCGCAGGATTACTTACGCTATTGACGTGCCGGGGTTCCAAGGGGCAGATGCCCCATGGCAAGTTTAGGAACAGCCCAAAGGCTGGCTCCGGTGCATAGTGGCTTGCCACTTTGCGAAACTTGCCTGTCATCTGCCGCCACAGCAAAGACTTCCTCAATGATTCTTCCTGCAGCATCTTCCAGAATAAAAAGAGGCTGATGATGGTGGTTTTGTGGTGTGGGAAAAGACTGTGGAGGAAATCCGGATTACTCCCCTTTGCAGAGTATTCCAGCTTTCTGGAACAGGCTTTTCACACACCACTCCGGTGCGAAGTACCGGACAATCCTATGCCGTATCCGGCATACCATCCTTTTCTGACATTCTTTTCCGCACTTTCTGCTACATTGCTTCTAATCCACTTTCTTTTTTCTGTTACAAAGCATAAAAATAGCAGTCATAACCATTTTCTAAATTTTCTTCTCAGAAAATGTCATCACTGCTAATCTCTTTTTCTGTTATTTTCTTTTTCCTAAACCGCTCTATACTACCAATCAATATTCCTATGACTGCTACTTTATTTTATCGAAAATATCATAATCTCGTCCAATAACTTTTCCAGTTTCATAATCCTACGGTGCTGATACCAGATCAATCCCGGAAGTGCCACAGCCAAGATAAATGAAACTATTAAGATTTTTATTGCCTGTCCTCTACTGCTTATTCCCCCATAGCCAAGTCCACATACCAGATTCACGAATAAAATATAAAAATATCCACAGAATAAACTCAGTTCAAAAATCCATATCAAAATTCTCTGTATCTTCTTTTTCATTCTTCTCTGTCCTCCTAAGTTTATAAACTCATTGTAGCGAATTTCTCGCTATATCTCAATAGTGAATATCTCGCTAGTTTATTATTAAGCGTGAGGTGAAAGCATGTATAAAAGAATTCGTGATCTCCGTGAGGATCGTGACCTGACACAGAAAAATATGGGCGAAATCTTAAACTGCAGCCAACGCATTTATAGTAATTACGAGTGTGGCGATGTTGATATTCCCACTCAGATTCTGATCAAGCTGGCAGAATTCCATAATACCAGTGTTGACTATCTGTTGGATCTGACAGATGACAAACGACCATATTCCCGGAAAAGAAATAGTTCTACTTAAAGCAGCCCGATTCAATCTTGCTTATTCGGACTGCTTTATTTTTGCCATTATCTAAAAACTATCCGCAAACTCTAACGCTGCATCCATATCTGCTTCCTGCTCCCAGTCCATTGCATCTTCCGTGTCCTGTTTCTTAGGCTTTTCCTCTAATCTGCCAAATGGTTGGTTTTCTCCCACCGATTCTTTTACAAATGGCGTAATCATTTCAAATAGATTCTTCGCCATAGCCATCGGAACAGATTCTTTCACTCCATCCCGGATAGCTGTCTCTACTCTTTCCAGAAAAGCATCTTCCTTTTCTCTGCTTTCCAGATATGGGTCTTCTTCATTCCGGTACTCTCTGGCAAAATAATCGTTCAACGCTGCCACAACTGCTTTTGTATAGGATTTATATTTCTGTCTGTCCATGGTCTGAAGATATTCCCATGCCTGCCGATCCTGCTCGTCACAAAGATTCAGTCGTATATTGGTGTTGATGATTTTCCGTTCTTTTCTCATACCAGCATCCCTCCGCTTTTCTGAATTTTTCTTACTGTCATAGCTTCATACCCTTTGGCTGTTGCACAGATGTCTCGCACAATCGTCACCCGTTCTTTGTCATATTCTCCGAAGTTCTGAATCATGCAGCCACCGCCACCAACTACATATAAACGCATCAGTTCCGGATTGTATTCCCGTTCTCTCAGCTTATGAAAAATTTCTCTTGTATAATCACTGGCAGCCTTACGAATTACAGTCAGATACTTTTCTCCGATGTCTGCTGTCCCGGTACGGATCACCTGTTCAATCACAAGATCATCTACCACCGTTCCCAATTCTTTCAGCAAACTTTCCCTGACTGCAAGCACACACTGGTGTGTTCCATATTTTTCTGTAAAGCATTTCTTTTCCACCGGACGGGAGTTGTTGATATACATGATGTTCATAGTTCCATTTCCAATATCAGCCAGCATATTGATTCCCTTGAAATCCTGCAAGCGGTAAAAAGCTGCTGCAAATCCCTGTGGATAGATATCCGCTCCTTCAAACTCGACGTGATACTGTTTATTGCGGAACATAAAATCCACTCTCTCGTTTTGAAGCAGATATTTCTGAAAATCCTCTTTCTGCGTAGCCACCCAGGTCAGAGGCAATCCGGCTGCAATGTGAACTTTTGCACTGTTCATTCCTTTTCCCTCCAGTTCTCTTGCAATCGCAGCCAATGTCAGTACATAATAGTCGTCGTCCTGGGTCTTCTCCGCACAGAACTCCTTGTGTTCCTCACCAATCTGGTAATACATGTCATTGTAAACAAGAAGGTTATTCTGGAAGATTGGCTCCTTTTCGTATCTGGCTACACCGGAAGGGAAACATCTGGTTGCCGTTTTCATGTTGCCATAGCCGTGATCAATCCCGATCACCATAATTTTCTCGTTTTTGTTGGTTTTCATCATTCTCATAATCATATACCTCGTTCTTTCTTTTTATTTTACCCAGGGCAAACAGGGCATTTTTGTGAGCATCTAACAGCTTTTTCATTTTTTGCGTCCTGCTCTGATCTCATCTCCTTTTGCCCTTTTTGCCCCAAATGCCCCAAAATGCAATCTATATATTCAGTTTTATCTGTTCGGAAGGCTTATCAAAAGGACTCTTTTCCCCTGCTTCCAGAGGATGGAAATCTTCTTCCCTGATAGCAATATCCAGATAACAATATTCGCCGTTGTATTTCCTTACCTGATATCCTTTGCCCTCCATGCTTTTGAAAAATCCTGATTTTCCATGTCCCTGGCGGTCATTGTCTTTACAGTATTCCTCATACATGCGGTACACTTCACTACGCTTCATTCGTTTTCCTTCTGCCTGTACCAGTTTTTCATCCAGAAATGCACAGACACTGTCCGATGCCCTTCGCAGTTCCCGGACACATTCTTTGCTGTGTTCACTTTCAATAAGCTCCCCACGTTCATAGACATCTTTCAGTGCTATCACTGCCATATGAATTGCATAATCCGCTTCTGCCTTGATCTTTTCTTTTAAGCGTATATCTCTTTCCTCTCCTGGAATCATCTGGTTCATATCCAAAACAAGGAGCCTCCTGTAAAAAGCATCCGATTTATCTTCCAGATTCTGTGGCATTTCATTCGTTGAAAAAAGCAGCTTTGCATATGCCTTGTAAAAGACCGCATCTTTTCCCTTTTTCTCATACAAAAGTGTATCTTCACCAACTGCCTTTTTCAGTACATCGGTTGTGTCCATCGCTTTACATGGGATATCCGCACAGGCATTTAACAGCTTTCCGTACATCCCGGTAGCATAAAACCGTTTGTTCAAATCCTGCAATGAGATACTGGACGTATTTTCATTCCCGATCACATGCTGGATCAGTGCAACTGCAACGGATTTTCCGGTACCTCCATTTCCTTTCAGCATTAAAAATTTCTGGAACTGGGTATCCGTAGTCATACAATATCCGAAATACTCCCAGAACATCTGCTGTTCTATCTTATCCGGTATGGAAGAATCCAGATATTTTCTGATATTTGCCCCACCTTCCAGGACTTTTTCCCTGTCCTCTGGATAATATGGGAAGGGAATCTGATTAATCGTCAGATACTTCGGATCATGTTCTATCAGCTCGCCTGACAACACATCATAATAAGCATTTCTGAAATTAATCCAGTGGGCAGGCTGCTTATTCAGTTCATACGAATTCCGGTAAATCTGTGGCTGTGTAATCAAAAGATTATAAACTCTCTGGATGGTGCTGCTGTTAACCCGATCCCGATAAATTAGCTTTTGAATCCGGTATTTGAGCTTTACGCCCTTAGCGTCCTCAATAAAAACGCCATGCTCATAATAATAGGGGATCTCTCCCCTTACAAAGAAGCTCACATTCTCCACGATATAATCCACAATCTCCATGTCCCTCACACCAGTGACCTTCCCTTTTGAATCAAACTTGTGGAAGCGGCTTAATTCCGGATCATTCTTTGTTTCCCGCTCAAACCGCAGGATAAACTGTTCCAGAGCTTTCCCTACTTCTGGCTGATTGTCCAGTTTCCCCAGATATTCTTTTTCTTTAAACAACTGCCATCCGGCTTTTCCATCCAGACCAGCCTCCTTGCAGAATTCCAGAATCCGGTCATTCATCCATTTGGTCGTACAGGCAGCCACATAGTGGTACGCACTCTGACAGGTTCCATGAAACTGAATAGACCGCATATCTTCTATGAAACTGTTTACGCTGAAATAGTATTCATCATCTTCCTGCCCCAGATAAAGTGCCTGATAACCGGACATCACAATGTTCATTGCAATATCCTGATTGTCCACCAAAAAGATATACTTCTTGGAAGTGCCTTCCGGTTCTGTTTCCATATAATGCTTCAGGAACTTCTTATTCATGTTCATCACTTCCTTTCAGAGCAAAAGAAAAAGACGTGAATCACATTTCTATGACTCACGCCTTACCTGCTCACAATATTTAATTTTCTGTAAATTTATCTGTTATCTCCCGTATTCATCCATCTTATACATAGATCAATTCCTTCAGGATGATTTCTTCTGCAATCGCCCTGTGCCTGTTGGCAGCTCTTACCCATGCCATCTGATCTTTCTCCTTATCCGGCAATGGATCTTTTTCTTCCAACTGTTTCAGAATAATTTCTTCCCGTTCCCTGGCTGCCTTGTCCACTTCCAGCAGATGCTCACCAATACTATCTTGCAGGAGCATTACCTGATACAGCGAATTTCTGTGATTCTTCAAATAGTCTCTGCGTAAAAATCCATATTTGCCAAGTTGTTCTATCTGCTCACCGGATTTATAGGTGAGATTGGGAATCAGATATCCATTCACATTTGTATAAGTCAGTTTCATTTTATTAGCACTCTCCTTTTTTCTCTGATTTTTTACACCAAATTTACACCATTTGCAATTCATTTGACGATAGGCTATGATACCAGACAAAATGACTGATTGCCCAGAAAGCCTGTAAAATAGGCATTTTTGCAATACACAAGACAGGACAAAAATCGACTTCCATTATCAAGAGGTGAGTGCTAATTTTTTATTTTTTTATTTATTGACAATTCCTCCCCACCTCTGTTATGATAATAAAACTGCAATAAGGGAGTAGTTAGCTCTGTACAGAGTCGCTGTGTCAACATATTGATGGTTTTCCATCTGGTACAGCGTTCAATAACGAGACTTATTCACGTGATATTTTTGCGTGGATAGGTCTCTTTTTTTATGAAGGAGGAGAAAAAATGAGCTTATTTTCTGTATTTCTGATCGGGATCGGCCTTTCCATGGATGCATGTGCCGTATCCTTTGCAAAAGGAATCTGCCTTAGACGGCAGGTAAAAACCTATGCCCTGAAACTTGGACTTGCCTTCGGGCTTTTTCAGGCACTGATGCCGCTGATTGGCTGGTGGGTGGGAACCTATTTTGAGTCCTTTATCACAGCTGTAGATCACTGGATTGCATTTTTCTTGCTTGGTTTTATCGGAGTCAATATGATCCGGGAATCAAAAGAAGCGGAAGCCGAATGTGATACTTATGTGGATTCTATTCCGGCAAAGGATATCCTGCTGCTTGCAGTTGCAACCAGCATTGATGCTCTCGCAGTCGGTATCAGTTTTGCATTCCTGAAAGTAGACATCATTCCCGCTGTCTGTCTTATTGGCATCACCACATTTATCATCAGCTGCATCGCGGTTTTCCTTGGAAATAAAATCGGTGGAAAACTCGGAAAATATGCTGAGATCACCGGTGGTGTTATTCTGATCCTCATTGGTCTGAAAATTCTGATCGAGCACTTATTTGGACTATAAAATCGCAAAAACCGGAAGGGGTTCCACGCCATGCGCAAAGCCCTTTCCGGTTCTTTTTTCATATATCTAATGAGAGAAACAAAACTGCTACAATAATCCGACGATGTGATAGACTGCAAATGATGCAATCCATGCAATGAAACATTGACCAAATACCATGGCTGCTGCCCATTTTCCGCCCAATTCCTGTTTCACAGACGCGATTGCTGCGACACATGGCGTATAAAGCAGGCAGAATACGAGAAGTGCTACTGCCCCTGCAATGGTAAGACTGCCCTGAAGTGCTGCACTGCTTCCAAACAAAATAGTCAAAGACGATACAACGCTTTCTTTTGCCAGAAATCCCGAAATCAGCGCGGTCACGATACGCCAGTCTCCAAATCCTACAGGAAGGAAAATCGGCGCAAGTCCGCCTGCCACCAATGCCAGAATACTGTTTTGAGAATCTGCTGTCATATTCAGTCCGGTATCAAAATTCTGCAAAAACCAGATTACGATCGTAGCAATAAAAATAACGGTAAACGCTCTCTGCAGAAAATCCTTTGCTTTATCCCACAAAAGATGTCCCACATTTTTGGCACCCGGCAGACGATAGTTCGGCAGCTCCATCACAAACGGAACCGCTTCCCCTTTGAATGCCGTTTTCTTAAAGATCAGTGCCATTAAAATTCCCATCACAATTCCAAATACATAAAGTCCAATCATCACAAGCGCTCCCCTCTTCGGGAAAAATGCCGCAGTGAAAAATGCGTAAATCGGCAGCTTCGCCGTACAGCTCATGAACGGAGTCAGAAGAATTGTCATCTTTCGGTCTCTCTCAGACGGCAGCGTCCGGCTTGCCATCACACCAGGAACTGTACATCCGAATCCGACCAGCATCGGAACAATGCTTCGTCCGGAGAGTCCCAGTTTTCGGAGAAGTTTATCCATGATAAAAGCTACTCTTGCCATATATCCACTGTCTTCCAGAAGCGACAGAAAGAAAAACAGTGTCACAATGATCGGCAGAAAACTTAAAACACCGCCGACTCCACTGAAAATTCCATCAATCACCAGCGAATGTACCACACTGTTTACATGCGCTGCTGTCATTGCATGGTCCACGACATTCGTCAGTGCTGTGATTCCAGACTCCAGAAGCCCCTGCAAAAATGCCCCGATTACATTGAAAGTAAGCCAGAATACAACTGCCATAATTCCAACAAATGCAGGAATTCCGGTATATTTTCCAGTCAGGAATCGATCGATCTTCCGACTTCTGAGATGTTCTCTGCTCTCTTTCGGCTTGATCACCGACTCACTGCAGACGTCTTCTATGTAAGCAAACCTCATCTGTGCAATTGAGGCTGCACGATCCAGTCCAGTTTCCTCCTCCGTCTGTCGGGAAATATCCTCCAGAAGGTTTTTCTCATTTTCTGTCAGATTCAGCTGCTCTAATATTTTTTCATCATCTTCCATGATCTTGCTTGCCGCAAACCGAACCGGTATCTCTGCTTTTTCAGCATGATCCTCGATCAGATGCATTACTGCATGAATTCCTCTGTGAACCCCTTCCTCTTTTCGGCAGAAATCTGTTTCCAGTGGTTTTTCCTGATATTTTGCTACATGGATGGCATGCTGGATCAACTCCTCAATTCCTTCTGCCTTTGCCGCAGAAATCGGAATGACCGGCACTCCCAGGGCCTCCTCCATTTCATTAACCAGAACGGAACCTCCGTTTTCACGCAGTTCATCCATCATATTCAATGCAACAACCATCGGAAAACCAAGCTCTAACAGCTGCATGGTAAGATACAGATTTCGCTCAATATTTGTTGCATCCACAATATTGATGATCCCTTTCGGTTTCTCACGAATGACAAACTCTCTCGTCACGATTTCCTCACTGCTGTAAGGAGACATCGAATAAATCCCCGGCAGATCTGTGATCAGTGTATTATTATGGCCTTTGATCACTCCATCTTTTCTGTCTACTGTAACTCCCGGAAAGTTACCCACATGCTGTTTGGAACCGGTCAACTGGTTAAACAATGTCGTCTTTCCACAATTCTGATTTCCCACAAGAGCAAACGTCAGTGTCTCCCCTTCAGGCAGCGGAGTCTCCTCTTTCCGGTTATGAAACTTTCCGCCTTCCCCGTATCCCGGATGCAGTTTCTCCTGTTTTTCTACTTTTTTTCTGATATTCTTTGGTTTGTGTTCTTTACTGATTTCAATGTTTTTTGCATCTTTCAGGCGAATTGTCAGCTCGTAGCCATGAAGCCGCAGCTCAATTGGATCTCCCATCGGTGCATATTGTACAACCGTCACTTCTGTGCCTTGTATCAATCCCATATCCAGAAAATGTTGGCGCAGAGCGCCCTCTCCCCCAACCGAAAGAATGGTGGCAGTACTTCCTATTTGTAATTCATTTAATTTCATGTCTTTTCCTCTTTCTCATTCGTTTGAGCTTTCTTACTACTCTACCATACACTGATGTTTTTATAAAAGCAACTGTTTGGGCACAAAAATACCGACGGATTACTCCGCCGGCCTTCTATTATTTTAAAATTGCTTCTACATCTGCTGCAATCTGCTCTGCATTCAGATGATTTTTCTCCAATACTTCCTGCACGTCATATCGGTCAAGGAACTCTTTCTTCAATCCAACGTTTAACACTTTCATATCAGAAGCGCCGTAATAACGGGCAATTTTTTCACCAAAACCTCCGTCTAAAATTCCATCCTCCAGGGTCACTACGATTTCATGATCTTTCTTCAGATCATCAAGAAGTGCTTCATCCAGACCTGTGATGTAGTATGGATTCACCAGTGTCGGCTGCACACCTGTTTTCTCTGCGATCAGTTCTGCTGCTTTCTCTCCCAGTGAATAGAATGCACCGAGTCCGATCACTGCAACCTTGCTTCCTTTCTGTATTACTTCATAAGTATTCAGTTTGCCGAAATCCTTAGTCACTGTTTTTCCATCCGAAATCAGCTCACCGCCCGGTACTTTTATTGCAACCGGATAAGAATTCTGCTCCACACTCCAATCAAGCATGGCAAGATATTCTTCTTTTGTCGTCGGTGCCAGATAAACAAGGTTCGGAATATTTGCCATCATCGGAATATCCTGAAATCCCAGATGTGTGACATCATTCATTCCATAAACAGAACCCCAGAATGTCACAATTGTTGCCGGACTGTTGTTGATACACAGATCCTGTGCGATCTGGTCAAATGTCCGCTGTACAAAAGTACTGTACACGCCGTAAACAGGCTTTCCTCCGTTTGCCGCAATACCGGATGCCAGAGCAACCGCTGTCTCTTCTGCAATTCCCACATCAATAAACTGGCGTCCGGCTTCTTTTCGCTTATCTTCTGTAAATCCCATAACTGCAGGCGTTCCGGATGTGATGGCAACCACACGGGAATCTTCTTTCATCTTTTTCAAAAGATAATCTCTCGTAATACCGGCGTAGTCCTCCGTATTTGAAGTATAAAGAGGTTTTCCCGTCTCAAGATCAAACGGACCGCTGAAATGCCACTGTTCTTTATTTTGCTCTGCCGGCTCATATCCTTTTCCTTTCAGCGTATTGATATGAACCACAACCGGCTGACTGCTGTTTTTTACTTTCTGAAATGCCTCCACCAGCGCTTTTGTATCGTTTCCCTGGTTTACATAAATATAATCAAGCCCCATCGCTTTGAACAGGTTACATGGAGCTGTTCCGTTTGTTTCCCGCAGCAGCTTCAAATTCTGATACAATCCTCCATGATTCTCTGCGATGGACATATCATTGTCATTCACTACAATAATTAGATTTCCACCCAATTCTGCGGCGTAGTCAATTCCCTCCAGTGCTTCTCCGCCGCTTAAAGAACCGTCTCCGATCACTGCGATTACATTTCCGTCTTCCCCTTTCAGATCTCTTGCTTTTGCAAGTCCACAGGCAAGACTGACAGAAGTAGATGTATGACCGATTGTAAAGAAATCATGCTCACTCTCATGCGGATTTGTATAACCGGATACATCATCGTAATGCTCTTCATAAAGATATGCATCTTTTCTTCCTGTCAGCATTTTGTGCGGATAACTCTGATGGGAAACGTCATATACAATTTTATCTTTTGGAGATTCAAATACATAATGCATGGCAATGGTCGCTTCCACCATTCCGAAATTTGGTCCGAAATGTCCGCCATGCCGGCTTGCCCGGGTCAAAAGTGCATGGCGCATCTCTTCTGCCAGTGCCGGAAGCTCCTCGATCGTCAGTTTTTTTACATCTTCAGGGCTGTTGATTGTTTCAATATACATTAATATCCACTCCTCTTTTTCTTATCAATTCTTACTGTTTTTCTCCTTTGTGAGGATTGATGATACTATATCACCTGGAGTTAACTCCAAGTCAAGAGCGAGTTTAAATATTTTTTTATTTTCTTTTCACCAGACACGAATGGCACTTTTTTCATAAATGTAATCAAACATACTGGTAATAAAAACGAAGATGTTTCACGTGAAACATCTTCATCTCCATTTTATTCCTTTATTTTTTCAAACCTGTACTGTTGCTTAATATCCGGATATTTTTCATGATCCACTTCACTCATAAACATTCCATATGGTCTTGCACAGATTTTAAACGGAGAATACAACCCCTGATAAATCACCAGTTTTTCTCCTGTCTCTGTATGCTGCGCAAATGCAAGCACTTTATATAAATATTCTGAAGTTTCCCCTGACACCCATTCTCTCTTAAAATGCTGTACAATATCTCCCACTCGGATGTCTCTCGGAATCACCTCTTCTTGCTTTAACTCAGGCTCTGTATCCAATTCTACATATTCCTCTTTATCCAGAGAAACAGGCGCACCTGATTTTCCCATAATATGGACGCCTCCATACCAGGTGCCTGTAATCTCAAACAGATCCCCCACCTGATATTCTGAAGTATATTCATCGTTCTTTTTTACAATTCTTATTCTGCTCATTCTGATTATCCCTTATTCTATTTTCTTCTTTCAATCACATCACTGATTGCATCAATTCCTAAAAGTATCTGACTGACCAGAATCAGCGCAAATAAAATTTTCACCACTTTTTTTCCTGTCTCGTCTTCTCTTTCTGCACAGTCTTTTGCAATTCTTCCGACAATCCCCAGTAATCCAATCAGAGAAATCCTCTGCGCTGTTCTGTTTAACGATTTGTTCTGATAATAAATTTCCTGCAATAATTCATGATTGTTCATACTCATGTTCTCCTCTCCTTATAATCCGTCTCTGTAAATATGATTGATTGTTGCCTGAGCATGTTCCAGCTCCTTTTTCTGCATGACGGCATCTCGATCACTGAAAATTGCCAGCATCTCATCCACCACATCTTCCGCTCTCGGATTTGATGTTCTGTAAAGATACCCCAGCATACGAGTTGCCGTATAATCTGTCCTGATTTGATTATATGCAATTTCTCTGCAAAAGTCATCAGGATAATCCTTCTCCTTCAAAGCTCTGTACAATTCATCATTTCTTGCTTTTTCCATATTTATTGCCGCCTGTTCTTTCTAAAATACTGTTTTTCAAATTCTTCTTCCGATAATGGCTTATTCAAAAAGTATCCTTGAATGACATCACAACACATCTCTTTTAATACGCCAAGCTGCTTTTGGGTTTCAACACCTTTGTTTCATCCCTTTTTGCATCACTTCCCAACAAAGCTTACCTTCCGGATACTCAACCTGAAATGTCTTTTTACAACACTCATTCATATATACACTCTTATTTGCCTCAACATCTATGATACGAATGTTCGAATTTATTCCATTTAAAATTTTATAAAAAAATTGTGAATCTGAATTATCTTTCACCGCAATACTCCTTTTAACAGCAAATAATTCTCTCCCATATTCTACATCATATTGACTGGAAAAATCTACTCAAAAAATCCTGTTCCAAATGGAATTATTACTCCACTTCCAACAGGATTTTGATTCAATCATTTAAATATTTCTTACTTTTTGGATGATTGTACGATAATCTTCATTTTTTTCAAATAAAATCTGTTTGCCCAGTACAAAGCCTTCTACCCCTTTTTTCCAGAGACGCTCCAGAATCTCCCAGGTCACACCGCCGTCGATCACAATATGGAATTTATACCGCTGACGCAATTTCAAAAGTTGCTCAATTTTAGGTTCTACAAAATGAAGATAGTCTCTTCCCGCAAATCCGGGATTTACGGTCATGACCAGCACGTAATCTACTAACGACAACAATTCCTGAATACTGTCAAGTGAAATTCCGGGATTGATCACGATCCCAGGAGCCTTTCCAAGTTTACGTATTCTGCAGAGTGTCTCTGTTGGAATTGTTTCAGAATCCGGATGGATATAAATAATATCTGCTCCGAACTCTGCATATCGTTCTATATAACGTCCGGGATTATACATCATCATATGAACATCCAGCTTCAAAGAAGTGTTTTTACGTATTGTTTCAATATCCTGAAAACTCATCCCGAAATTAGGCACATAATGGCCATCCATTACATCTATATGTAAAATATCCGCTCCACTCACATCAAGTCTCATAATCTCATCTTTCAGATAATCCATCGAAAGATTCAAAAGCGACGGGCATAATAATTTTTCCATAACGCCTCTCTCCCTACTGAATAAGTCCTGCAGCAGTTGGTAATGTCATAGAAATCGCAGGAATACATGTGGTCAGCAACAGTACGATCAAAATCACACCAAAATAGGGCAGTAATTCTTTAAACACCTGCTCAATTTTTACATTTCCGACCTTCGCTCCTGTAAACAAGATAGAGCCAACCGGAGGCGTAATTGTTCCAATACAAAGGTTCAGCGTGACCATAATACCAAACTGTACCGGATGCATCCCGAACGTCTGACAAATTGGCAGGAAAATCGGTGTAAAAATCAAAACAGCCGGAGTCGGATCCATAAAGGTTCCTACGATCAACAAAATAATATTCATTAAAATCAAAATCACATATCTGTTTTCTGTAATAGAAAGCATTCCATTTGCGATCAGATCCGGCAAACCTGTAAATGCCATAACCCATGACATAATAGAGGATAATCCAATCATAAACGTAATAATACCCGTCATTTTTGCAGGAATTCGTCGTTCTGCAACATATCCACATTTCTTTGCTTTAACCCCTGCAAGGAACATCACGAGTAATCCCCACAGAATTCCCGGCACATATCCTCCCGTAAACAAGGCAGCAACTGATACACTTCCTGCAATTGTCGAATAAACAATCATCAGATTGGACGGTGGAATCAGCATTCCCGTCGGTGCAGAAGCAATATTTACACCGGCACTGTAAACCGGATCATATCCTTCCTTTTTTTCCATCGGTCCGATCGTACCACCCATTGCAGCAGCCGCTGCTGCACCGGAACCTGAAATTGCACCAAATAACATGTTTGCTACTACATTAGACTGCGCCAGTGCCCCCGGCATACGTCCGGCAACAACCTTGGCAACATTAACAATTCGCTCTGCAATTCCACCGTTATTCATAATATTTCCTGCAAGAATAAAAAACGGAATTGCAATCAGTGAAAATGAATTGGCTCCGGCAAACAATCTCTGCGCAGATGTCGCAAATGAAATATTTGCATCGAGCATACACAACATAGCCAGCGCGGATGACAATCCTACCGCTACACTGATTGACACACCGATCGCTAGCATAATCACCAAAAGCACAACCATAACAATTGCTGTTTGATGTGTGACTTTATGAAATGAGTATTCAATGATTCGGGAAATGAAGTGTTCCCAGATAAACAGGTACAACAACATTCCTGTTCTCAGTAACTAAAATTTTGAAAAGATAGAAGAAAATAAAAAATTGCTTGAGAAAGTAAGACAAAAATGGTATATTAATAAGTGTGTTCCCTTAGTAAAATGGATATTACGGATCCCTCCTAAGGATCAAGTGCAGGTTCGATTCCTGCAGGGAACGTTTTCAAAACGAGGACAGCAGCTTTCTTTATTCAGCCACTGTCCTCGTTTTATTTTTCTATTTCTCTTTTCTTCTTACAAAAACAACTACACCTATCACCGCAATACAAGCAACGCAAAAAATCACATACGATTTTGAATATTTAAAAATTCACATATCCCTGCAGCCAGATCTCTCCTTTAAATCGTCTTCCAATCTCTGGCTCTCCCAGAACCTCTTTCTTCGGAACACAAACATCGAACTCCAGTTCATTGACATCTAGTTTCATCTGATAAAGCCGTTCTCCGGTCAATGTATTCTCCCGCTCTCTGATCGCCAGAATCTCTCCCATAATTGAATACAGATCACATTCCACACCATAAGGCATAAAGTAACTGTCCACAATGGAATATACATCCTCTGTAGCCAATCTACGAGAAACTTTTGAGTAGATATCCATATCTTCCAGAGTCAACGTTTCAATTGCTCCCTGATCTCCATTACGGGCAGCACTCAAAAGTTTCTTTCGTGTTTTTGCTTCCTCTCTTGCGAAACGCATCTGTGTCTCGCTTTTTCTTACAGGCAGCAGGATTCTCCCGGACAGAGCAAGACCGGAAAAAGTGACACCGTTTGGAGCTCCTGTCATCATACCCAGCTGACGCTCTTTCATATATTCTACGCCATTTTGCATTGTAAAAATCAGACTGATCCCCACTTTTGCATCTTCACAGATTCCTACGTACTGTTCGCGCTCGATTCGTTTTTCAATGGAAACATCTGCATATGTTGTAACACCACTTCCCTGAAAATACGGGAAATAGTATTCCATATCAAACTGGTCATGATCATCCAGTTCTCCACACAATGTAATCCCCACATCCTGACCGTATTCCTTTTGAAATTCACAGTAGTCTGCTTCTTCATTATAGGAAACGGTCATCTGATGGGTAAAGGTTTCTCTTGTCTGCTCCAATATTTCTTTTAGCTCTGCTTTTTTCTTGATGGGACCAAACCCAATTGCTTTCAAATACTGATGCATATTACTCCTTATTTTTTCGGTTCGATCACTGCATTTCCACCCATATATGGACGTAACGCTTCCGGAATCTTCACAGATCCATCTGCCTGCAGATTGTTCTCCAGGAACGCGATCAGCATTCTTGGTGGTGCAACAACTGTATTATTCAGTGTATGTGCAAAATATTTTCCGTCTGCACCTTTTACACGGATACCAAGTCTTCTGGCCTGTGCATCTCCCAGATTTGAGCAGCTTCCTACTTCAAAGTATTTCTGCTGTCTTGGAGACCATGCCTCCACATCCACAGACTTCACTTTCAGATCCGCAAGATCTCCGGAACAGCATTCCAGTGTGCGAACCGGAATATCCATAGAACGGAATAAATCCACTGTGTTCTTCCACAATTTTTCATACCAGTCCATGCTCTCTTCCGGTTTACATACAACGATCATTTCCTGTTTTTCGAACTGGTGAATACGATATACACCACGTTCCTCAATTCCGTGTGCCCCTTTTTCTTTTCTGAAGCATGGAGAATAACTTGTCAGTGTCTGTGGCAGCTGCTCTTCCGGAAGAAGTGTATCGATAAATTTACCGATCATAGAGTGCTCACTTGTTCCGATCAGATAGAGATCTTCTCCTTCAATCTTATACATCATTGCATCCATTTCTGCAAAGCTCATAACACCTGTCACAACATTGCTGCGGATCATAAACGGAGGAATACAGTAAGTAAATCCTCTGTTGATCATGAAATCTCTTGCATAGGAAATAACTGCAGAATGCAATCTCGCAATATCTCCCATCAGATAATAAAATCCGTTTCCTGCCACTTTTCTTGCACTATCCAGATCGATTCCATTGAATCTTTCCATAATTTCTGTGTGATATGGAACTTCAAAATCAGGAACAACCGGCTCACCAAAGCGCTCCAGTTCCACATTTTCACTGTCATCTTTTCCAATCGGAACAGATGGATCAATGATATTTGGAATTGTCATCATGATTTTTTTAATTTTTTCTTCTACTTCTTTTTCTTCTGCAGAAAGTGCTTCCATCTTATCTGCACTCTCTGTTACTTTTCTTTTCAGCTCTTCTGCCTCTTCTTTTTTGCCCTGAGCCATCATTGCACCAATCTGTTTTGATGTTTTGTTTTTCTCAGCTCTAAGTGCTTCTACTTCACCTTTAATTTCACGATTTTTCTGATCCAGTTCCAATACCTCATCTACCAGTGGTAACTTAGAATCCTGAAATTTGTTTTTAATGTTCTGTTTTACAACTTCCGGATTTGATCTTACAAATTTGATATCTAACATAATTTTCCTCCTCATACAGTGTATATCACTGCTTCATTGCTTTTTTCAAAGACTCTCTTTCTTCTTCTCCGAGTTCCATATAGCTTTCGCCTTTTACAATTTCCTTTATATAGGTATAACACCCTTCTCGGCTGTGCATCGCATTAAACACCCAGCCATTATTATTTTCATCTAACATCGTCAGAACAAAACTGAGATTTCCTCCCATTTCCTGAAATGCATCATAACGTACAATTCCTATTTTCTGATAATGTGTTTTCATTCTTTTGTAAATTGTATCAATATCTCTTGTATTCTGTTTTACTGCGCGTTCCAGTTTTTCTACTGTTTTAAACTGCTCCAGAAATCCTTTTTCCAGAGATTTACCATCTTTTCCGCGCATAAAAATCTGATATTTTGCCTGCATACGCTTATGTTTCATTTGCAGATTGATCACAATCCCAATGAAAACCACCTGCATGATCAACAAAACAATTACCAGATACAGTAATACTTCTGTTGCCATTCTCATGTCTCCTTCTTATATCTGCGGGACACCTCTTAGCTTTGAATGGACATGATCAAGTCGAATATTCGCTCCAATTCTTCCTCTGAATAATATTCGATTTCAATTTTCCCCTTACCATTCGATTTTGGATTTACATTTACCTTTGTCCCCATGATTCCCTTCATTTTTTCTTCCAGGTTTTCATAGATAAATGTATGCTCAATTTTTTCTTTTTTTGCAGTCTTCTTTGGATTTTTCAATATTTTAATCAGCTTCTCAGTCTCCCTCACACTGAGCTTCTCATCAAATATTTTATTTGCAATTGTGTACTGTTGTTCTTCGTCTTCCAATGCAAGTAACGCTCTGGCATGTCCGGTTGAGATCATATCATCAATCACCATCTGCTGAACCTTACTGTTAAGTTTTAAAAGACGCATTGAGTTTGTCACTGCCGTTCTGCTCTTCGATACACGTTCTGCAATCTCATCCTGTTTTAGATGAAACTCTTTCAATAATCGCTTGTATGCAATTGCTTCTTCAATTGGATTCAGATTTTCTCTCTGAATATTTTCAATCAAAGAAATCTCCACAACTTCCTGCTCCGTATATTCACGAACCAGTACCGGTACTTCTTTTAATCCGGCAAGCTTTGCCGCTCTCCATCTTCTTTCTCCTGCAATGATTTCATAATAATCATTTTTCTTTTGTACCAAAAGTGGCTGAAGTACGCCAAACTGTTTGATAGAATCTGCCAGCTCAAGAAGGGCATCTTCATCAAAATCTTTTCTCGGCTGTTCACTATTTGGTTCTACCTGAGTAATCTTTACTATAGTCTCCCCGGATTTTTCCACTTTTACTTTTTCTTTTTGAGTTTTATTAGCCTGTTTTTCTGTTGTCTTCACTGTCTTGTTTGGAATCAGACTGTCTAACCCCTTTCCAAGTCCATTTCTTTTCACTGCCATTTTATTCTTCTCCTTTATTGATCACTTCTTCAGCCAATAACAAATAACTTTCTGCTCCTGAAGATTTTGGGTCATATAAATTTATTGGCATACCATAACTTGGCGCCTCTGCCAGCCGGACATTTCTTGGAATAATCGTTTTGTAGATGTTTTGATTTAAATTGTCTTTTACATTTTCTACAACCTGGAGTGAGAGGTTCGTTCTGGCATCATACATTGTGAACACAACGCCTTCTATTTCTAATTTTGGATTTAATCTCTCCTGAACAAGCTCTATTGTGTGGATCAACTGGCTTAATCCTTCCAATGCATAATACTCACACTGAATCGGGACAAGTACTGAATTTGCTGTGGTCATTGCATTGATCGTTAGCATACTCAATGCCGGTGGACAATCTATGATAATATAATCATATCTGTCCTTCACTTTTTCAACTTCATTTTTAATAATGTATTCTTTATTATCAACACCAATCAATTCAATTTCTGCTGCCGACAAATTAACATTAGACGGAAGTACATCCAGGTTTTCATAGACTTCTTTGCAAATACATTCTTCAATCCCAATATTCCCAATAATTAAATCATATACTGTATTTTCAACTTCATCTTTATTTACACTCAGTCCACTTGTCATATTTCCCTGTGGATCCATATCAAGTGCCAGAACTTTTTGTCCAAGACTTGCAAGTGAAGCTGATAAATTGATAGCTGTTGTAGTTTTACCTACTCCACCTTTTTGATTTGCAATCGCTATAATTCTTCCCATATTCGTACTCCTTTCATTGAACACGTTCTTATTATATCACCTTTTACTTTTATTATCTATACAATGTTTCACGTGAAACATTGTGATTTTTATGAAATGTTACTGTTTACACTAGATATTTCGTATTCAATACTTTCTCTCTACTTTTTAAAATGTTTCACGTGAAACATTTTTGACTATAATTCTTATAATCATTTTGTGATTCAGCATACATCTACCGTTCCATTTATTTTTGTGCCAAGTTTGTCCAAATATTTGTTTCCGGCACAATTTCTTCTTCATTTCCCGCATAGACCTAATTCAGCTTTTCCTCTCCTCTATTAAATTTAAACTATTTCTCATTGTATCATAAAAACTACTTTTCAGATAGATTTTTCATTAATCCAAAATGTTTCACGTGAAACATTGGCTGTTTACTGTTTGTCTCACAGAATTTTTCAAATTTTCTTTATTTGACACCTCTCCTGTAGTATAATAAGAAAGTATAAATGGAATTATAAAGGAGGGTATCATTTTGAACTGGAAGAAAAATTTGAAAACTTGTACGATCCTGACAGGATTAACCGTTGCTTCTATGCATATCGTTAATCGTTTCGTTTACTATATGTCTACAATAGATGAAATGCTGTCTGACAAAAATGCAGAATATTATGACTGGCGTTTTGGATGCATTTGCTACCACAAAACAGGAAGTGGATCTCCTCTTCTCTTGATCCATGATCTAAACGTCTGCAGTTCTTCCTATGAATGGAACCAGATTGTAGATCAATTATCTAAAACAAATACTGTATACACAATTGATTTATTAGGCTGTGGACGCTCGGACAAACCCTATTTGACCTATACAAATTATCTTTATGTCCAGTTAATCACTGATTTTATTAAACATATCATTGGTGAAAAAACTGATATTATCGCAATGGGGGAATCCGGTTCTTTTGTCTTAATGGCATGTGCTAATGATCACTCAATTATTGACAAAGTTCTTTTAATTAATCCTGGTGATTTGATTGAACTTTCAAAAATACCGACAAAGCGTACAAAGTTAAAACAGCATTGTATTAACATGCCTGTTGTAGGAACATTTCTTTACAATTTACGCTTTAATAAACGAACCATCGAAAAAGATTTACACTTAAATGGATACTATGATTTCAAGAAAATTGATACAAATACAGTAAAGACCTTTTTTGAAGCTGCACATACAGACAATACTGCCGGAAAATATCTGTATTCCAGCATCAAATCTCGCTTTACAAATGCAAATGTGATGTATTCTTTAAATCGAATTAACAACAGCGTGTTTATTATTGTAGGGAATGCAAATCCAGAATATGCACTAATTGCAAACCAATATCAAAATTATATGCCTTCTATTGAAATTCAAGAAATTGATCATACCAAACGTTTTCCACATCTGGAAGACCCTGAAACGTTTTTAGAACAGGTTGAAATTTTATTTGATATCAACAACGGAGAAGAGTTATCCACAAAATAATGTGGATAACTCTTCTTTTTTGGTGGATAAACTGTGAATAACGTAAAAAAAGGATGTAAACTTTTAAATTGTTGTACAATTAAAATACTTTATATCCTTTTTGTTTACTTCTTGATTTTTAAAGAATAATTTTTTTATTTCTCTCTTATTTTATGACAGTGGTTCTTTTGCTGGAAGTCCTGCTTTTCTCGGGTATTTTTTTCGTGTCTCAGAAATCTTTTTTATTTTCACAAAAGAACGTCCAATCTCTGTATCCGGCAGCTGAAACTTTACTGTTTTCTCAATTTTTCCACCAAGAAGAGACACTGCTTTTTCCGATTGTTTCAATTCGTCTTCAACAGTTCCTGATTTATAGGATACGAACATCCCGCCTACTCGTATATATGGGATGCAGTATTCACTCAAGGTTGACAGATTTGCCACTGCACGGGACACACACAGGTCAAATTGTTCTCTGTATGCTGTCTGCTTTGCAAAATCTTCTGCTCTTCCATGAAGCGTTTCCACATCTTCGAGCCCTAATTTTTCTACTACGGCATCTAAAAAATTAATTCTTTTTTTCAGAGAATCCAACAATACGACTTTCAGATGAGGAAAGGCAATCTTTAACGGCAGTCCCGGAAATCCCGCGCCGGTTCCGATGTCAATCACAGAATTTACCTGATTCATATCCACTGTTTTTACAATTGCAAGGCTGTCCACAAAATGTTTCTCATTTACTTCATCATACTCGGTGATCCCTGTCAGGTTCATCACCTTATTCCACTCCACCAGAAGCTCATAATACTGATGAAACTGCTCTTTCTGGCGTTCTGTCAGCCGGATATCCAGCTGGCTTAATTGCTGTTCAAATTTATTTTCCATACACTCTCCTGTTCTCTCATCTGCTCTCCAGATACACCAGCAGAACCGAAATATCTGCCGGAGATACCCCGGATATCCGGGATGCCTGCCCGATGGATGCCGGTCGGATCTGCGACAATTTCTGCTTTGCCTCTAATCGCAGACTCTGTACCTCTTCATAATTAATATCTGCAGGAATCCGCTTTTTCTCCAGTTTTTTAAACTGCTCTACCTGCTTTTTCTGCCGTTTGATATAACCTTCATACTTAATGTTAATATTCACCTGCTCTGCAACGTCGTATTTAAGCTCTGGACGCATTTTATCCACTGAGGCAAGGATTTCATAGCTAAGCTCCGGACGACGGATCAGATCAGCCAGAGACGCGCCTGAAACAAGCGGTGTACTTCCGCAGGACTCCAGAAGCTCCTGTACTTCTTTGGTCGTTCCCACATGCACACTTTCCACACGCTCGATCTCTTTTTGAATCTGCTCTTCTTTTTTCAGCAGGTTCTGATAGCGCTCCTCCTCGATCAGCCCGACTTCATATCCGATCTTTGTCAGTCTGAGATCTGCATTATCCTGTCTTAAAAGCAGACGGTATTCTGCTCTGGAAGTCATCATTCGATACGGCTCATGACTCTCTTTTGTGACCAGATCATCAATCAGAACTCCGATATATCCCTCGGAACGGTCAATGATGATCCCTTCCTTGCCCTGCAGCTTTCTCGCCGCATTAATACCCGCTACAAGCCCCTGCGCTGCTGCCTCCTCATACCCGGAGCTTCCGTTAAACTGCCCGCCGCTGAACAGCCCTTCGACATTTTTAAACTCCAGTGTACTCTTTAACTGTCTCGCATCAATACAATCATATTCGATGGCATACGCATTTCTTACAATTTTCGCATGTTCAAGCCCCGGCACGCTGCGGTACATCGCATACTGAACATCTTCCGGAAGAGAGCTTGACATCCCTCCCACATACATTTCGTTGGTGTCCAGTCCTTCCGGCTCAATAAACACCTGGTGCCGGTTCTTATCTGCAAATTTTACCACCTTGTCCTCGATCGACGGACAATATCTCGGTCCTGTTCCCTCGATCATTCCTGAAAACAACGGAGAACGGTCCAGATTTTCTCTGATAATTTCATGGGTCTTTTCATTCGTATAAGTCAGCCAGCAGGAAACCTGATCGATCTGGATGTCCTCAGGGTCTGTCGTAAAGGAAAACGGTACGATCCGCTCGTCTCCTTTCTGCTCTTCCATTTTGCTGAAATCAATACTTCTCTTGTCAATACGCGCCGGCGTTCCTGTCTTAAACCGATACATTTCGATTCCAAGTTCTTTCAGACTGTCTGTCAGATAATTTGCCGGCTGCAGTCCGTTTGGCCCGGTCTGCATGCTGACGTCTCCGTAAATACATCTCGCCTTTAAATAGGTTCCGGTGCACAATACGACCGCTCTGCAGCGATATGTGGCACCGGAATAAGTTCTGACTCCTGTAATGATTTTTTTTCCGTCAGCCCCATCCTCAGCAAGAATCTCTGTCACTTCCATCTGCTTGATTTCCAGATTCTCCTGATCCTCAAGCACCTTTCGCATCGTTTTACTGTAATTTGCCTTGTCCGCCTGCGCACGCAGAGAGTGCACAGCCGGTCCTTTTGAACTGTTCAGCATCTTAGACTGGATAAAAGTCCGGTCGATCACCTTTCCCATCTCACCGCCCAACGCGTCCACTTCTTTGACAAGGTGTCCTTTGGAACTGCCCCCGATATTCGGATTACACGGCATCAGCGCAATACTGTCCACACTTACTGTAAACATCAGTGTCTGAAATCCCATCCTCGCACACGCAAGCGCTGCTTCACATCCGGCATGCCCTGCTCCTACGATCACCACATCATATTCATCTTTATTTTCCCATACAGAATTTGCTGAATATTTCATTGACCAAATCTTCTCCTATCGTTTCTCCTGTAATACTTCCGAGTGATTCATATGCATCCATCAGATCGATGGAATAAAAATCCTCCGGCATCTCATTTTCAATACTTTCAATCACTTTATGCAGACTTTCTCTCGCAGACTGAAGTGCTGCTTTCTGTCTGATATTTGTAATGTATATTTCATCATTAAAGGACAGACTGCCCTTTAAAAACATTTTTTCCAGTGTCTTTTCCAACTCCTGGATTCCCAGTTCTTCCTTTGCTGATATCTCGATCATCGGAATCTCTCGTCCCAGAAGCTGTTCTGCCAGCATCTCTTTCGACACGACAGTCTCCAGATCAGTTTTATTTAACAGGATAATCGCCTTTTTATCAAGTACCAGATTCAGGATTTTCTGGTCGTTTTCATCCAATGACCGTGACGCATCCACCACATAGATAACCAGATCAGCACTCTTTGCATACTCTTTTGCTTTTTCTACACCCATTTTTTCAATCACATCTTCCGTATCCCGGATTCCTGCCGTATCAATGATATTCAGGCTAAGCCCCTGCAGATGGATCTGTTCTTCCAAAACGTCTCTGGTCGTCCCTTCAATGTCTGTCACAATGGCTCTCTCTCTTCCGGAAAGCACATTCAACAAAGAGGATTTTCCTGCATTCGGTTTTCCGACGATCACGGTCTGGATTCCCTCTTTTAAAATCCTGCCGTCATCTGATGACCGGATGAGATCCTCCAGTTCTCTTAAAATCCCTTCTGTCACTGTCTGCAGCGTCTCTCCATATCCATCCACACTGATATGCTCCGGATCATCCAGCGCTGTTTCAATAAATGCCGTGTGATACAAGATCTCCTTGCGCATCTCTTCAATTTTTCGCTTTACACTTCCTTTGAGCTGACTCATGGAGCTTTTCAGCGCATACTCATTCTGAGATGTGATTACATCGATCACCGCCTCTGCCTGGGAAAGATCCATCTTTCCATTCAAAAATGCGCGCTTGGTAAATTCTCCCGGTTCTGCCGGTCTGGCCCCGTTTTTGATCACAGTTTCCAGAACCTTTCTCACCACAAATGTTCCTCCATGGCAGTTGATCTCCACGGTATCTTCTCCCGTAAAAGTTCTCGGTGCTCTCATCACACTGACCAGAACTTCATCTATCGTCTCTTCCCTATCTTTGATAAATCCATAGTGTATCGTATGGCTCTCTGCCTGAGATAACTGTTCTTTTCCCTTATAAATTCTGTCAATAATTGCAAATGCTTCCTCTCCGCTGATACGAACAATTCCAATTCCTGAATTGGTCATACCTGTAGAAATGGCAGCAATCGTATCCTTTTTCATCTTCCACCTCTTGGAAATTCTATTTGTCTGATAAAAAAGGACGTTGTTACGCTTCACGAAAGCCTCCGTGAAGCGTAAAACGTCCTCTTTCGCTTCATTTTATACTATCTTTTTAATGTCACAACTACTTTTCTGTAAGGCTCTTCTCCCTCACTGTGTGTTGTCACATGCGGATCTGACTGAAGTGCAGCATGAATGATTCTTCTCTCATATGGATTCATTGGCTCCAGAGAAACTGCTCTTCTCGTTCTTTTCACTTTGAACGCAATGTTCTTTGCAAGATGTCTTAACGTCTCTTCTCTTCTTGCTCTGTAGTTTTCTGTATCAAGTTTAACTCTCACATATCCGTCCTGATGTTTATTGGCAACACGATTTGCAAGATACTGAAGCGCATCCAGAGTCTGCCCTCTTTTTCCGATCAGAATTCCCATATTGCTGCCCTTCATCTCAACACTGAGAGCACCTTCAGAATCCACTTCAGAAACAATTTCCACATCCATGTCCATTGCTTTTAAGGTGTCATTCAGGAAAGCTTCCACAGCTTTGATTGCTTCATCAGAAACTTCTGCCAGCTCTGTAGCTTTCTTTCTTGCCGGCTCCTCTTCTGCTTTTTCTTCCTGCTTTTCCTGTACAGGCTCTGATACCTGCTCTTTTACAACACTTGGTTTTACTTCTTCAACCGGTATTGTCTCTTCTTTCACTTCTGCCACAGGTTCCGGTTTTCTGCGGGCTTCGATCACTGCCTGCTTCATTCCGATTCCAAGAAAACCTGAGCTGCCTTTTTCAATGACTTCATATTCCAGTCTGTCACTGGTAACTCCCAGCTGGATCAATGCCTCTGTGATTGCATCATCCACTGTTTTTGCTGATACTCTGATACTACCGTCCATCGTGAATCCTTCCTTTCCCCGACTCTCTATTTCTCGCTCTCTTCCGTTTTATCTTTGGCATTCTGTCCACTGTTATAACGGCTTACCATATTTGCCTTTGATGCGAGACTTCCCGGCTTGGCATTTTTGATATTCTCTTTTGCCTGCTGGATCTTTTCTTCTTTTTCTTTGCTGGAAACACTTGTCTTCTGTTCTGTTACATTTCGAGTGCTCTTTGTTGCCATCCGGTTGATTTCTTTTGCCGGAGCACCTTTTTTCTCACGTTTCTTCGCCGCTTTTTTGCGCTGCTCTTCGATCATCTCTTCTACTGATTTCTTGCTCAGATATTTATTGATCGCCATCTGCTGTACACATCTTACGATCGCACTGATCGCCCAGTACAGACCAAGACCTGCCGGCAGTGTAAATCCCATAAATACAGAGAACAACGGCATAATATAGTTCATAGAATTCATGGATCTTGCCATCGGATTGTCCGGATCGATCGTCGTTGTCTGTTGCTGTTGCATCAGTTTTACACTGATAAACTGTGTCAGACCTGCCATGATCGGAATGATCACTGCCAGAATGATTCCAACAATTGAAAAATCCTTCAAAGCATCCATCAGCATTGTCAGCGGCTGCTCACCAATGTTAATGCCAAGGAATGTATTCAAATGTCCCATCGTTGCAGTTGTCTTATCTACAACTGTCTCAAGAGACGGCATCTTGTCCACCAGGGTATTCCATGTGGAGTCCTGGAATTTATATAACACCCTCACCAGAATATTCGGGTCTGTATAATCATATGCATTTGCAGGCATATACACCGGAGCTGCATTTCCGATCTTTTCCAGAATCTTCTGGTATCCGTCTGTCGCCATGATCTGATTAACAACCGGCATATAAATCTCTTTAATACCATTTACATATCTCGGTACTTCCTGAATAACAGGATACAATGCGAACAAAATCGGAAGCTGGATCACCATCGGCAGACATCCGCCTGTCGGAGAACTTCCGTATTTTTCGTAGATCAGCTGCTGCTCTTCCTGCATCTTGAGCATGGATGCCTGATCTCTTTTTCCTGCATATTTTTTCTGCAGTTTTTGAATTTCCGGCATCATCACAGACTGCATTTTTGAAAATTTCTGCTGTTTGATCGTCAGCGGGATCATCAATGTATAAATAATAATTGTAAACAGAATAATACATATTCCGATATTCTGAATTCCAAATAAATTCAGAAAATTATAGATTGCATCCATGAGCTTACCAAACACCCATGCAATCTGTCCGACAATCGGCCAGTCTGCCGCTGTCGCAGCGATTAAACCAAATTCCATCTTTTATCCTCCTTAAGGTACCGGATCATATCCGCCTTTTGCAAATGGATTGCACCGCAGAATCCTCCAGACGGTCAGGGCAAGTCCCTTAACTGCACCGTATTTTTCAATTGCCTCAATCCCATACTGGGAGCAGGTCGGCGTATAAATACAGTGATACGTCGTCTTCAAACCGGATAAATACTTCTGATAAAACCGTATCATCCCTATCAAAATCTTCTTCATCTGCGTCACTTCCTTTGAAATCATGCATATATATTATGAAGTTTTCCCAGGTGGATGAGCGCGCTTTCTATATCATGATAACTTCTCTCTTTTGCGCCTGCTCTTGCAATCACTACTAAGTCAAATCCACATTGGAAATGTTCTTCTTGAAGTCGATAGCTCTCTCGAATAAGCCTTGTAAGATGATGTCTCACAACGCTGTTTCCTACTTTTTTACTGACTGAAATCCCCAAACGATTTTTGTCCATCCCATTTTCTCTGATATACAGTACCAGATATCGGTTGGCATAGGATTTCCCATTTTTATATACGACTTGAAAATCTTTATTTTTCTTTAAAGATTCGGAAAATTTCATCGATAACCTCTTTTTAGCAGCTCTTTCCCCTGGAAATACTGCACTTTTTTATAGAAGAAAAGGCCACATATATGCGGCCTAAGCTGATAACTGTTTTCTTCCTTTTGCTCTTCTGGCAGCTAAAACTTTTCTTCCGCCTGGTGTGCTCATTCTTGCTCTGAATCCGTGAACTTTTGCTCTGGATCTTTTCTTTGGCTGAAATGTCATTTTCATTGGTACATACACCTCCTTGTGGTTGATATACTTATTATAAAGTATTTACAATATTTGCCTCTTTTTTTCGTATCTCTACTATATATAGTGTTTATATAGTACTACTGCTGATAAACAGAAAGACACTGCTCTTAATTATATGCAAAAAAGCCCATAAAGTCAAGCATTAGCAGCGAAAATACTAAAATATAGTTTTTCACATATTTTTTTAGAAATTTTTTTATTACCGCTTTTTTTCACACCTGTTCCTTTTATTTTTTTAGTTATCCAAATCTTTTCCACAGAATTATCTACATTTCTGTTTCTTCGCTCATTTCTTTTCCCATATTCTCAAACGCCTTATATTTCCTGAGATTTTCACTTTTTTGTTTCATTTACAAATTTCCCTGATTTTCACCAAATTTCGAGTTTCCACATTATCTACATTTTTCTTACCCACAGTAAGAGGATTTATCCACAGTTATTCACATTTTGTGGATAACTTTATCCAAATTTGTGGATAAACCAGCAAAACAGTGTAGAAAACCACTGGATATTGTGTAGATAGCCTGTAGAAAAATTTTTATTTCTCTTTAAGTTTCCCTTTTTATCGGCGTTGATAGTGTTTAAAAAGTTTTCCACATTATCAACAAAGTTTTCCACCTATCAAATTGTTTCCTGTTATTTTTACATTGCTTCTATTTTCATTTTGATGTAGAATGTAGTTGAGATACTCTGCTTATCTCTCATTTTATATTAATTAGGAGTTTACCATTGATGAACATTGTAGAAGAAAACTGGGAGCAGATTTTGAATAAGATGAAACTAGAATATTGCTCATCCAATATTTCGTACAATACGTGGATCGCACCACTTACCGTTTACGAAGTAACCGATGACACCGTCTATATTCTTGTAAAATTACGTGCCAGCCTGGAGCACATTGAAGAAAAATACCTGCTTCCTTTTAAAGTATGTATTGCAGAAGTCACAGGATACGAATATGAAGTCTCTTTCGTGACTGACGATCATGTTGTCATCCAGGAAAAAAAAGATACGGCAGTAAAAAAACAGCAGTCAAATGCGATTTTCGAACAGGCCAACCTGAATCCAAAATACACATTTGATACTTTTGTTGTAGGAAGCAATAACAATTTTGCTCATGCTGCATCCCTTGCTGTTGCGGATTCTCCGGGTGAGATTTACAATCCTCTCTTCCTCTACGGAGGTGTAGGACTTGGAAAAACCCACCTGATGCACTCCATTGCTCATTTTATTCTGGAAAAGGATCCGACGAAAAAAGTCCTCTATGTAACCAGTGAGACTTTTACGAATGAACTAATCGATGCTTTGAAAATAGGTAAAAACGGAAATGAACTTGCGATGACGACATTCCGTGAAAAATACAGAAATAATGATGTTCTGCTCATTGACGATATCCAGTTTATCATCGGAAAAGAAAGTACACAGGAAGAATTTTTCCATACATTCAACCATCTTCATGTTTCCGGAAAGCAGATCATCATCTCCAGTGATAAACCTCCAAAAGATATCGAGACTCTGGAGGCACGTCTGCGTACCCGGTTTGAATGGGGACTGATCGCGGACATCTCCTCTCCGGACTATGAGACCAGAATGGCCATTCTCCGGAAAAAAGAAGAACTGGACGGACTGGAGAGATACCACATTCCGGATGAGGTCATGCAGTATATTGCCAATAATATTACATCCAACATCCGTGAACTGGAAGGCTCTTTGAACAAACTCATCGCGCTTGCCAACCTGGAGAACAAGCCGATCGATATTCCTCTGGCTGCAGAAGCCTTAAAAGATATGATTTCTCCGAATAATACACGGGAAATTACACCTGAGCTCATTATCGAGGTCGTTTCTGACCACTTTAATGTACCTGCTGCCGAGTTAAAAGGTAAAAAACGAAACGCTGAGATTGTTCTGCCTCGTCAGATTGTTATGTATCTCTGCCGTAAAATGACCGATACCCCGTTAAAGACCATCGGTCTGATTCTTGGCGGCAAAGATCATGCCTCCGTCAGCCATGGTGTCAAGAAGATTGAACATGATGTAAAGACGGATGAGGCTTTGAACAATACCGTTAACATCATTAAGAAGAAACTGAACCCCATTTAATTTGGAGTTTATACAGAACTATTATGAATCTAAACGTTTATTTTCTGAGGGTTTTTTGACCCTCAGATTCTTTCCGTTTAAGTGTGGATAATTCTGTGGAAATGCTGTGGATTATAGTGTTAATAAAATAATTTCTCAAGGAGGCAGTAAAAGTTATACAAACACCGTCCCCTTGTTTTCCATACTGTTTCTACAGACTTATGAAAGTGGACAACCCCTTGATTTATAAGGCTTTGAAGCATTTATCAACATATCCACACCCCCTACGGCGGCTAAGGCGGAAAACTTTTATATTTCTCTTTATAAGATTCGACTGCTGAAAGTTTTCCACCACAAATCATATTTCACAAATTCGAAAGGAGATTATCAACAGATGAGAATCGTATGTACGAAATCCAATCTTGTAAAAGGAGTCAGTATTGTTTCTAAAGCTGTTCCTTCTAAAACAACAATGCCTATCTTAGAATGTATTTTAGTTGACGCATCGACAGATGTTATTAAGTTGACAGCAAATGATATGGAACTTGGAATTGAAACCCGAATTGAAGGTGATATTTTAGAAAGAGGTATCATCGCATTAAATGCTAAGATTTTTTCGGAAATTGTAAGAAAGCTTCCGGACAGTGATGTTGTAATCGAAACAACATCTGACAATCAGACTCTGATCACCTGTGAAAAAGCAAAATTCAATATTGCAGCACAGTCCGGAGAAGATTTTTCATACCTTCCTGTAATAGAGAAAGAAGATTACATTACTGTCTCAGAATTCACATTAAAAGAAGTGATTCGTCAGACAATTTTCTCCATCGCAGATAATGATACAAATAAGATGATGACGGGTGAATTGTTTGAAATTGAAGGCAACATACTGAAAGTTGTCTCACTAGATGGTCACAGAATCTCAATTCGTAAGATAGAATTAAAAGAAAATTACGCTCAGAAGAAGGTCATTGTCCCTGGAAAAACGCTTCAGGAAATCAGCAAGATCATTGGTGGAGAGGCGGAAGCACTGGTTGATATTTCTTTCACAAAGAATCATATCGTATTTGAATTTGACAAAACAGTTGTTGTATCTCGTTTGATCGAAGGAGAATATTTTAAAATCGATCAGATGTTATCCAGTGACTATGAAACAAAAGTCAGAATCCATAAAAAAGAACTTCTAGACTGTATTGACCGTGCCACCCTGCTTATCAAAGAGGGAGACAAAAAACCGATCATTATCGATATCAAAGACGGAACGATGGAATTAAAGATCAAATCCCAGATCGGTTCTATGGATGAAACTATTTTTATTACCAAAGAAGGAAAAGACTTGCTCATTGGATTTAACCCGAAATTCCTGATTGATGCTCTTCGTGTCATTGACGATGAGGAAGTGGATCTGTATTTTATGAACGCGAAAGCTCCGTGTTTCATCAAAGATGAGAATCAGAGCTATATTTATCTGATCCTTCCGGTAAATTTTAACGCAGTTGCGTAGAAAGTAGAGTGCATATGGAAACAATTAAATTAAGAGAAACAGATGAGTTTATTAAGCTTGGTCAGGCATTAAAGGCAGCAGGACTGGTAGAATCAGGAGTCGAAGCCAAGGAAGTTATTCAGGATGGAATGGTCACGGTAAACGGAGAGGTTGACACAAGAAGAGGCAGAAAATTATATCCGGGAGATACTGCTTCATTTGACGGACAGGAAATAAAAATTGAAAAATAACGAAAAAACGTGTAAAATAGTTACATATTGATGGAGAAATTATGGTTATCAAATCTTTAAAGCTCAAAAATTACAGGAATTATGAATTACTGGATATGACATTTGATTCAAAGACAAATATCCTGTATGGAGACAATGCCCTGGGAAAGACCAATATCCTTGAGGCATTGTATTTGTCGGGTACGACAAAATCCCACAGAGGGACAAAAGACAGAGATTTGATACAGTTCGGCAGAGAGGAATCACATCTGGAGACAATCGTAGAGAAAAAGGGGATGGAATTCCAGATTGATATGCATCTCAAAAAGAACAGTCCAAAAGGAATCGCAATCAATAAAATTCCAATTCGAAAAGCAAGTGAGTTGTTTGGAATTGTACATTTTGTCTTTTTTTCTCCGGAGGACCTCAATATTATCAAAGACGGACCTGCCGGCAGAAGAAGATTTATCGATCTGGAGTTATCTCAGATCGACAAAGTATATCTGAGCAATTTATCAAATTATAATCGAATCATCAATCAGAGAAATTCTCTGTTAAAAGAGCTTTATCATCAGGATCACTTAATGGATACGCTGGATATCTGGGATATGCAGCTTGCTGAGTATGGGACAAAAGTGATCGAGAGCCGAAAACAATTTATCAGGCAGGTCAATCAGATCATTGCCGACATACATTACAGGCTGACAGGCGGGAGAGAGCGGATTGAACTGTCTTATGAGAGCAGTCTTGGAAGTCTTTCTCTGGAGCAGGCTTTGAAAAAAAACCGGGAGAGAGACATTCGGATGAAAAGCACTTCTGTCGGTCCGCACAGGGATGATTTGTGCTTTTTATCAGGTGATCTGGATATTCGCAAATTCGGCTCACAGGGGCAGCAGAGGACAGCAGCACTGTCGTTAAAGCTGTCTGAGATCGAACTGGTGAAAGAAGTGATCAAAGATACACCGATTTTATTATTGGACGATGTATTGTCTGAACTGGACAAGCACAGGCAAAACTATTTATTAGACAGTATTCATGATATACAGACCGTGATTACATGTACTGGGCTGGATGAGTTTGTGAATCATCGATTTTCTATAAATAAAATTTTCCGTGTAAGCAGCGGAAGTGTGACAAAAGAAAACTAGGAGGTTTTTAAATGGGTGCAACAGGTACTGAATTTGATGCAGAATATGGAGCAGACCAGATCCAAATATTAGAGGGACTGGAAGCAGTAAGAAAAAGACCGGGAATGTATATTGGAAGCACTTCTGCAAGAGGACTTCATCATCTGGTATATGAGATTGTAGACAATGCGGTAGATGAGGCATTGGCTGGATATTGTGATACGATTAATGTGAGTATCAATCCGGACAATTCTGTGACGGTCGTTGACAACGGACGAGGAATCCCGGTTGGATTAAACCACAAGGCAGGGATTCCTGCGGTAGAGGTTGTATTTACGATTCTTCACGCCGGCGGAAAATTCGGCGGAGGAGGATACAAAGTATCCGGAGGTCTGCACGGAGTAGGTGCGTCCGTTGTAAACGCACTCTCTGTATGGCTTGAAGTTGAGATCTACAACGAAGGAAAAATTTACAAACAGCGATATGAACGCGGAAAGACGATGTATTCGTTAAAAGTAGTCGGTGAATGTGATCCGGATAAAACCGGAACAAAAGTTACATTTCTTCCGGATGGCGAGATCTTTGAAGAGACTGTATTTGAATACGATGTATTAAAGCAGAGACTGCGTGAGATGGCATTTCTCACAAAAGGGCTGAAGATTATTCTGCAGGATCTTCGTGAAGAAGAAATCAGAGAGCATACATTTCATTACGAGGGTGGAATCAAAGAGTTTGTCACTTATCTGAACAAAAGCAAGACACCTTTGTATGACCAGATCATTTATTGTGAAGGCGAAAAAGACGGAGTAGTTGTCGAGATGGCCATGCAGCATAACGACTCCTACAGTGACAATACGTATGGATTTGTAAACAATATTACAACTCCGGAAGGGGGAACTCATATTGAGGGATTCAGAAAGGCATTGACGAAGACCTTTAATGAGTATGCCAGAAAGAATAAACTGCTCAAGGACAATGAGCCGAATCTGTCAGGTGATGACATTCGTGAAGGTCTGACAGCGATTGTCAGTGTTAAGATCGGAGAGCCGCAGTTTGAGGGTCAGACCAAGCAGAAGCTCGGAAACAGTGAAGCGCGTGGAGCAGTGGACAACATTGTCAGCACTCAGCTTGAGATTTTCCTGGAGCAGAATCCGTCTGTCGCAAAACAGACAGTAGAGAAATCTCTGATGGCACAAAGAGCAAGAGAAGCAGCAAGAAAGGCCAGAGATCTGACCAGAAGAAAATCAGCTCTGGAGGGGATGTCCCTGCCTGGAAAACTGGCGGATTGTTCAGACAAAAATCCGGAAAACTGTGAGATCTACATCGTCGAGGGAGATTCAGCGGGTGGTTCTGCAAAGACAGCGAGACAGCGTGCGACACAGGCGATCCTTCCACTGAGAGGAAAAATCCTGAATGTAGAAAAAGCAAGGCTGGATAAGATTTACGCCAATGCGGAGATCAAGGCTATGATCACGGCGTTTGGAACAGGAATTCATGAGGATTTTGATATTTCCAAGCTGCGGTATCATAAGATTATTATCATGACTGATGCCGATGTGGATGGTGCGCATATCAGCACCCTGCTTCTGACATTTTTATATCGTTTTATGCCGGATCTGATCAGAGAAGGCTATGTGTATCTGGCACAGCCGCCGCTGTATAAGCTGGAAAAAAATAAAAAAGTCTGGTATGCATACAGTGATGAGGAATTAAATGAGATTCTTACAGAAGTAGGACGTGACAGCAATAATAAGATTCAGCGTTATAAAGGTCTTGGTGAAATGGATGCGGATCAGCTCTGGGAGACAACAATGGATCCGGAGCATCGTGTACTTTTGAGGGTGACTATGGATGACGAGACATCTTCCGAACTGGATCTGACATTTACTACACTGATGGGAGACAAGGTAGAACCAAGACGAGAGTTCATTGAAGAAAATGCCAGATTTGTTAAAAATCTGGATATATAGAATTGCAATACACTTAAAAAACAAGGAGAAGGAACATGGAAGATAATATTTTTGATAAAGTCCATGAAGTTGACCTGAAAAAGACAATGGAGACTTCCTATATCGACTATGCGATGAGCGTTATCGCATCCCGTGCCCTGCCGGATGTCAGAGACGGATTAAAGCCGGTACAGAGAAGAATCCTGTATTCAATGATCGAGCTGAATAATGGACCTGACAAGCCGCATCGTAAATGTGCGCGTATTGTTGGTGATACAATGGGTAAATATCATCCTCATGGCGACAGCTCTATTTATGGAGCACTGGTAAATCTGGCACAGGAATGGTCTACGAGATATCCTCTGGTTGACGGACACGGGAACTTTGGGTCTGTAGACGGTGATGGCGCTGCTGCCATGCGATATACAGAGGCACGTCTGAGCAAGATTTCCATGGAGATGACTGCTGACATCAATAAAAATACCGTAGATTTTGCACCGAACTTTGACGAGACAGAGAAAGAACCGACAGTTCTTCCGGCCAGATTCCCGAATCTTCTGGTAAACGGAACATCCGGTATTGCAGTCGGAATGGCAACGAACATTCCGCCGCATAACCTGCGTGAAATCATTGGCGCGGTCGTGAAGATCATTGACGACCAGATCGATGAAAACGGAGAGACAAGTATTGATGATATTTTAAAGATCGTCAAAGGACCGGATTTTCCAACCGGAGCAGAGATTCTCGGAACAAGAGGAATTGAAGAAGCATACCGCACAGGACGCGGTAAGATCCGTGTGCGTGCGATTACCAATATTGAACCAATGGCAAACGGTAAGAACAGGATTATCGTAACGGAGCTGCCATACATGGTAAATAAAGCCCGACTGATCGAGAAGATCGCAGAGTTGGTACGTGATAAAAAGGTAGATGGGATCACCGATTTAAGCGATCAGTCCAGCCGTGAGGGAATGCGCATCTGTATCGAATTGAGAAGAGATGTCAATCCGAATGTAATTTTAAACCAGCTTTATAAACATACACAGCTGCAGGATACCTTCGGTGTGATCATGCTGGCTTTAGTCAACAATGAGCCAAAAGTCATGAATATCCTGGATATGCTGAAGCATTATCTGAAGCACCAGGAAGAGGTTGTGACGAGAAGAACACAGTATGAGCTGAACAGAGCAGAAGAGCGTGCTCATATTTTACAGGGATTACTGATTGCACTGGATAACATTGATGAGGTAATCCGGATTATCCGCGGATCTAAGAATGTTCAGACTGCGAAGGAAGAGTTGATGGCCAGATTTGACCTGACAGAAGTACAGGCAAGTGCGATCGTAGATATGCGTCTGCGTGCACTGACAGGTCTGGAGCGTGAGAAGCTGGAAGCAGAGTACGAAGAACTGATGAAGAAGATCGGGGAATTAAAAGCGATTCTTGCGGACAGAAAACTGCTTCTTGGTGTGATCAAAAAGGAGATTCTTGTCATTTCCGAAAAATATGGAGATGAGAGAAGAACATCCATCGGATTTGATGAGTTTGATATTTCCATGGAAGATCTGATCCCAAGAGAAAATGTGGTGATCACCATGACAAAAATGGGATACATTAAGAGAATGTCCATGGATACATTCAAGAGTCAGAACCGAGGCGGAAAAGGAATCAAAGGAATGCAGATCCTGGATGATGACTATATCAAGGAACTGTTTATTACGACAACACATCACTATATCATGTTCTTTACAAATACAGGACGTGTGTACCGTCTGAAAGGCTATGAGATTCCGGAAGCAAGCAGAACTGCGCGCGGTACTGCAATCATCAATCTGCTGCAGTTGATGCCGGATGAGAAGATCACAGCAATGATTCCAATCCGGGAGTACGAGGATGGACAGTATCTGTTGATGGCAACAGAAAAAGGTCTTGTGAAAAAGACTCCGATTAAAGATTATGCAAATGTCAGAAAGACCGGACTGGCTGCGATCGTTCTCAGAGAAGATGATAAACTGATCGAAGTGAAGATTACAGATGATGAACAGGATGTGATCCTGGTTACAAAATACGGTATGTGTATCCGGTTTAGTGAGAAGGATGTGCGTCCGACAGGCCGTGTTTCTATGGGAGTGCGTGGCATGAACCTTGGAGATCATGATGAAGTAATCGGAATGCAGATCAGCGATCAAGGAAAATATCTGCTCATTGCATCTGAAAAAGGTATGGGCAAACTGACAGATATGGATGAATTTACAAGACAGAACCGTGGAGGAAAAGGTGTAAAATGCTATAAGATCACGGAAAAAACAGGCGATGTGGTTGGTATGAAGGCGGTCGATGAAGACAGCGAGATCATGATGATCAATACGGAAGGAATCGTGATCCGTATGAAGTGTTCCGACATTTCTGTATACGGACGAATCACATCCGGTGTAAAACTGATCAATCTGCCTGAGAATGAAAAAGTTGCAAGTATCGCAAAAGTAAGAAAAGCATCTGCAGAGATCGATGGAGAAGAAATCGAAATTTCTGAGGATGAGGAAGAGACAGACGTTCCAATAGAAGAATAAAGAGAAAGAGCCTTCGCATGATATGCGGAGGTTTTTTTTAAAACGAATAATCAGATAAAATATAAAAAAATAAAGAATATAAAGAAAATATAGATAAAAACAGTAAATTATAGTATAATAAAGAAAAAAGAACCATACAACAAAATAAAGTGCACACAAAGGAAACCAGAAAACCAATGATTAAAATGAAATCAGGGAGAGGAGCGTGAGATTATGAAAAAGGCAAAGAGTTGGCTGGCACTACCTTTAGCAGTTTGTATGTTTGCAGTTATGATTTTTTCAGTTGCAGAGGCGGCGGAAACAAGTGATGAAAATCCGGCTGAGGGAAGACAAGAGATTACGATCATCAATACAAATCATATAACCTGGCCGGTCATCGGAGAAATGCCGTCATATGAATTAGAGGTTCCTGCCGGTGCACACTATTTTATCAATATGGTTGAATGGACGACGAAGAACGGAGAAAACACGTTACTGTCAACAGATAAATTTGAGGAAGGTGAGTATGAGCTTCATGTAACATATGAAGCAAAAGAAGGATATCAATTCGCAGCGCCGGAGCTGATTACTGTGCTTCCTGGAAATGAAGTACAGGGAACACCAAAGGTCGAAGAATCAGAGAATGGGTGGTATCGGATTGTAACATTCTCGTTCACGGCAAGACAGTCAGAAAAGCATCAGCACGATATGTTGGTGGTTCAGGAAAAACTACCGACATGTACAGAAGCCGGATATAAAGCCTGCTATCAGTGTCAGTCCTGCAAAAAGCTGTATCTCGACAAGGCGGGAACAGAGGAGACAACGGTAGAAGAGATTACGCTTCCTCCGACGGGACATCAGTATAAAGACGGTATCTGTACCATTTGCCAGGCAAAAGATCCGGATTATGTAGAACCGCACAAACATAGTCTGATCCGGGTTCCAGAAAAGCAGGCAACATGTACAGAAGCCGGAAATAGAGCATACTACCGGTGTGATACTTGTGAAAAATTATATCTGGATAAAGATGGAAAGAACGAAACAACACTGGAGAAGGTGACGATTGCAGTAACAGGACACATATATCGTGATGGAAGATGTGTAGTATGTAAAGCCCTGGTTCCAGCAGTCAAGACTGGTGATTTTGATAACGACTATGCAAAATGGGTGATTGGACTGCTGATCTCACTCAACATTATTGTAGGAGCGATCATTTATCGAAAATCAAGAAAAATAGGATAACTGGATTGTATCACCCCCTTCCCGAAAGAGAGCCGGAACCTCAAAAGAGAGCATCCGGCTCTCTTTTTTTGTTTCAATTTTGAAGGAACTATACTATAATACTGGATAGTGAAAACAGAAACCTGATGATTGTAAAAAATTCTAGGAGGCATTATGATTCGTACAATTGATGTGAGAGAAATCTCAAAAAATATCAAAGAAATGTGTATTGAAGCAAACCACTATCTGTCAAAAGATATGGACACAGCAATGAAACAGGCGGAGCAGGACGAAAAATCACCGCTTGGAAAACAGATATTGGGACAGCTGCAGGAAAATTTAAAAATTGCGGCTGATGATATGATTCCAATCTGTCAGGATACCGGAATGGCAGTTATATTTCTGGAAATCGGGCAGGATGTGCATCTGGAGGGTGGCCTTCTGGAAGAGGCAGTCAATGAAGGGGTCAGACAGGGGTACACAGAAGGTTTTTTAAGAAAATCTGTGGTAAAAGATCCATTAATCCGTGAAAATACAAAAGATAATACACCGGCAGTGCTCCATACCAAAATCGTTGCAGGAGATAAGGTGAAGATAAAAGTAGCACCAAAAGGATTTGGAAGCGAAAATATGAGCCGTGTATTTATGTTGAAGCCGGCAGAAGGTATTGAGGGAGTAAAACATGCGATTCTGACGGCAGTCAGGGACGCCGGTCCGAATGCCTGTCCTCCGATGGTAGTTGGAGTAGGAATCGGGGGAACCTTTGAAAAATGTGCGCTGATGGCAAAAGAAGCTCTGACAAGAGAAGTGGGGGTACATTCTGACATTCCATATGTAAAAGACATGGAAGAGGAGATGCTTGTGAAAATCAATAGCCTTGGAATCGGACCCGGCGGGCTTGGAGGAACAACTACTGCGCTTGCAGTTAATATCAATACATATCCGACACATATTGCAGGGCTTCCGGTAGGAATCAATATCTGCTGTCATGTAAACAGACATGTCGTTCGTGAACTTTAAAAGAAAAACAGAAAGGAAAGCATTATGGAAAGACATTTGCAGGCTCCGATTTCAAAAGAAGAATTAAAAACTCTGAAATCAGGAGATTATGTATATATTACAGGAACTATTTATACAGCGCGGGATGCTGCGCATAAAAGAATGTATGAAACACTGCAGAATCAGGAAAATCTTCCGATTGATATCCAGGATCAGATTATCTATTATATGGGACCGTCTCCGGCAAGGGAAGGACGTCCTATCGGTTCTGCAGGTCCGACAACGGCCAGCCGCATGGATAAATATACACCACAGCTTCTGGATCTTGGGATGGGTGCGATGATCGGAAAAGGAAAAAGAACACAGGATGTGATTGATGCTGTAATCAGAAATGGTGCAGTCTATTTTGCGGCAGTAGGAGGCGCAGGAGCGTTGCTGTCAAAATGTATCACAAAATCAGAAGTTGTTGCATATGATGATCTGGGGACAGAAGCAATTCGAAAGCTTCAGGTAGAAAACTTTCCGGTAATCGTTGTCATAGACAGTGAGGGCAATAATTTATATGAAAGTGCAATCAAAGAGTATTGCACCTATAAAAATGAGTAATTTCAGGAGCAGAAAAAATGAAACGTATTTTATTAATGGTGTTTCGGAATATCTTACTGGTTCCGTACATGTGGATCAAATTGTGTCACAGAGCGGCACACCCGGAAAACTATACACTGGAAGAACATGTTAAGTTTTTAAAGTGGATTGTTTTTCGTGCCAACAAAGGCGGAAATGTAAAAATAGAAGAACATGGTGCAGAAAATCTTCCAAAAGAGAACGGATTTATGTTTTTTCCGAACCATCAGGGAATGTATGATGTGCTGGCTATATTAGACGCATGTCCATATCCGTTTTCTGTAGTAGCCAAAAAAGAAGTAAAGGATGTTCCGTTTTTAAAGCAGGTCTTTTCCTGTATGCATGCATATATGATAGACCGGGAAGATATCAGGCAGTCTATGCAGGTGATCATTGATGTATCAAAGGAAGTTCAAAATGGAAAGAACTATCTGATTTTTGCCGAGGGAACCCGTTCTAAAAATGGAAATCAGATCGGCTCCTTCAAAGGCGGAAGCTTTAAAGCTGCAACCAAAGCAAAATGTCCGATTGTTCCGGTTGCATTGATTGATTCTTTTAAACCATTCGATACGAAAACAATCAGTCAGGTTACGGTACAGGTACACTTTTTAGAACCGCTGTATTATGAAGAATACAAAAATATGAAAACTACGGAGATTGCAGAGATCGTACATGACCGTATCCAGAAAATAATTGATGAAAATTGTCCGGAAAGGGCTGAAATACAATGACATTAACACAGTTAAAATATGCGATCACTGTTGCACATGCCAGATCTATGAATGAAGCGGCGAGAAGACTGTTTATTTCCCAGCCGAGCTTATCCTCAGCAATCAAAGAACTGGAGACAGAAATCGGGATTGATCTGTTTCGAAGAACCAACAGAGGCGTGTCTGTTACGCCGGAGGGCGAGGAATTTATCGGGTATGCCAGGCAGGTTGTGGAGCAGTACCAGCTGATCGAATCCAAATACGTGGAAAAAGAAAATCAAAAAAAGAAATTCAGCGTATCAATGCAGCACTATACATTTGCAGTAAATGCCTTTGTAGAGATGGTGAGACAGTTCGGCATGGAAGAATACGAGTTTGCTGTTCATGAAACAAAAACATATGACGTGATTCAGGACGTTAAGAATTTCAAAAGTGAGATCGGGATTCTGTATGTCAATGAGTTTAACCGGAAAGTACTGACAAAATTATTCCATGAGTGTAATCTTGAATTTCATGAACTTCTTAAGTGCAGTATTTATGTGTATATGTGGAAAGGACATCCCTGGGCAAATCGGAAAGAAATTGAACTGGAAGAGCTAAATGAATACCCTTGTCTGTCTTTTGAACAAGGGACGTACAATTCCTTTTATTTTGCAGAAGAAGTGCTGAGTACATTTGAATATAAGCAGCTGATCAAGGTAGATGATCGGGCGACGATTCTGAATTTTATGGTAGGATTGAATGGATATACCTTATGTTCCGGTATCATCTGCGAGGAACTTAACGGGGAAGAGTATTGTGCAGTAAAGCTGAAATCAGATGAAGTGATGACCATTGGATACTTGGTCAGAAGCGGAGTTGCAATCAGTCCACTCGGGAAAAAATATCTGGAAGAAATATCAAAATATAAAGACAAAACGTTGGATATCAATTAAAATATCACAGCCAGTAATAGGAAAAAACTATTACTGGCTGTATTTTTTTAGAATTAACACATTTCCAACTAAAATGATATAGTTAAATACATCCCAAACAGAATAAGGGAAAACGAATAAAAAATGGAAGGAAAAAGCAATGGCGGAAATTAAAATTGAAAATGTGTCCAAAACATATTCTTCCAAAGAAGGAACTGTTCAGGCGTTAAAAAATGTAAGCCTGACAATAAGATCAGGAGAAATTTACGGAATTATCGGAATGTCAGGAGCAGGAAAAAGTACATTGGTACGATGTATGAACTTTCTGGAGCAGCCTACATCCGGAAATGTATTGATAAAAGGACGTGCATTGGGCGGGCTGAAAGAGAAAGAACTGAGAAAGCAAAGAGAACAGATTGGAATGATCTTTCAGCATTTTAATCTTCTGATGCAGAAATCAGTACTGGAAAATGTGTGTTTTCCGATGTATATCCAGGGCAAAAAGAAAAAGGAAGCAAGAGAAAAAGCGGAAGAACTTCTGGAAATCGTAGGATTGAAGGAAAAAGCAAATGCATTTCCTTCTCAATTATCAGGTGGTCAAAAACAGAGAGTTGCAATTGCAAGAGCACTTGCAACATCGCCTAAAATCTTGTTATGTGATGAAGCTACAAGCGCTTTGGATCCACAGACAACAGCATCGATTCTGGAATTGTTACAGGAAATCAACCGGAAATTTAATATTACGATCGTGATCATTACCCATCAGATGTCTGTGGTCAGAAAAATCTGTTCTCATGTAGCGATCATGAAATCAGGAGAAATTGTGGAGACAGGAAGTGTGTCCGAGATATTCAGTCATCCAAAATCAGATGTGGCAAGAGAATTAATCCGAAAAGATGAAGGAGATGATATCAGCAGAGCAGAATCTTCCGGCAATACAAAAGATCTGATTCAGAGCGGCAGAAAAGTACGAATTGTATTTTCAGAAAATTCGGCGTTCCAGCCAGTGATCGCTAATATGATCTTAAAGTTCCGGGAACCGGTCAACATTCTGCGGGCAGACACAAGAAATATCGGAGGTGTTGCAAAAGGCGAAATGATTCTGGAGTTTGCAGGAGACAGCAGACAGGCAGAGGAAATGCAGAACTATTTAAAAACATGTGGCATTGAACTGGAGGAGGTGACGGATGATGTGGAGTGAAGACGTGATCTTAATGATTTTAAATGGAATAAAAGAAACTTTATATATGACACTGGCATCTACGATTCTGGGATATGTCTTTGGTCTCCCAATGGGAATCTGCCTGGCAGTATCAGATAAAGACGGTTTGAAACCGAATGCAGTGTTATATAAGATATTAGATCTTATTTCAAACATTGTGAGAAGCATCCCGTTTCTGATTCTTTTAATCCTTGTGATACCGCTCACGAGATTGCTCGTGGGGCAAAGCTACGGATCATCAGCAACCATTGTTCCACTGGTGGTGGCAGCAGTGCCGTTTATTGCAAGAATGGTGGAATCTTCGGCTAAAGAAGTGGATGAGGGAGTGATTGAGGCTGCAAAAGCAATGGGAGCAGGAAATTTCACGATTATCACCAGGGTTCTTCTCGTAGAAGCAAGAACATCTCTGATCACAGGAGCGACAATTGCAATAGGAACGATCCTCGGATACTCAGCTATGGCAGGAACTGTAGGCGGCGGTGGACTGGGAGATATCGCCATCCGTTATGGATATTATCGATATCAGTCTGAAATCATGATCGTGACAGTTGTTCTGCTTGTGATACTGGTTCAGATTTTCCAGTCGGCGGGAATGAAAGCTGCATCTGTACTGGATAAAAGAAAATAGAAAAACAGCAAAAACAAAAGGGAAAAGGAGAGAGAATATGAAAAAGGTAACAGCAATTATATTAACAGGGATCTTAACATTAGGAGTACTGACAGGATGCCAAAGTAATTCAAAAGCAGAGGAGAAAGGCAGCAGTGAAGATGCAAAGACGATTAAAGTAGCAGCATCTGCAACTCCACACGCTGAAATATTGGAACAGGCAAAATCGATTCTGAAAAAAGAAGGATATCAGCTGGAAGTGACAGTGTTTGATGACTATGTGCAGCCAAATGAAGTTGTAGAGAGCGGAGAATTTGATGCAAACTATTTCCAGCATGTGCCATATCTGGAAAGTTTCAACGAGGAAAAAGGAACTCATCTGGTAGATGCAGGAGATATCCATTATGAGCCATTTGGAATTTATCCAGGAACAAAAAAGAGTCTGGATGAAATTTCCGAAGGTGATAAAATCGCAGTGCCAAATGATACGACAAATGAAGCCAGAGCATTGCTTCTCTTACAGGACAATGGAATTATCACATTAAAAGACGGGGCAGGACTCAATGCAACAGTAAATGATATTGAAGAAAATCCATATAATGTAGAAATTGTAGAACTGGAAGCTGCACAGGTAGCAAGAGTGACCGGAGAAACTGCATATGTAGTACTAAATGGAAACTATGCGCTGGAAGCAGGATATTCTGTAGCCAAAGATGCGCTTGCATATGAAAAATCAGATTCTGAGGCTGCAAAAACATATGTAAACATTATTGCAGTAAAAGAGGGAAATGAAAAAGAGGA
>NZ_CP043051.1:1295000-1462500 GCF_008121495.1 Mediterraneibacter gnavus ATCC 29149
ACCCTTGTAGTATTGGATTTCTAACCAGCAGCCGTGAACCGGCTGGGGGACAATGTCAGGTGGGGAGTTTGACTGGGGCGGTCGCCTCCGAAAGGGTATCGGAGGCGCTCAAAGGTTCCCTCAGAATGGTTGGAAACCATTCGAAGAGTGCAAAGGCAGAAGGGAGCTTGACTGCGACACCGACGGGTGGAGCAGGTACGAAAGTAGGACTTAGTGATCCGGTGGTATAAAGTGGGATTGCCATCGCTCAACGGATAAAAGCTACCCTGGGGATAACAGGCTTATCACTCCCAAGCGTTCACATCGACGGAGTGGTTTGGCACCTCGATGTCGGCTCATCGCATCCTGGGGCTGAAGTAGGTCCCAAGGGTTGGGCTGTTCGCCCATTAAAGCGGTACGCGAGCTGGGTTCAGAACGTCGTGAGACAGTTCGGTCCCTATCCGGCGTGGGCGTAGGATATTTGAGAGGAGCTGCCCTTAGTACGAGAGGACCGGGGTGGACTGGCCGCTGGTGGATCTGTTGTATTACCAAATGCATAGCAGAGTAGCCAAGCCGGGACGGGATAAACGCTGAAGGCATCTAAGCGTGAAGCCCCCCTCAAGATGAGATATCCCATAACGTCAAGTTAGTAAGACCCCTTGAAGACGACGAGGTAGATAGGGCAGAGGTGGAAGTGCGGTAACGCATGGAGCTGACTGTTACTAATAGGTCGAGGGCATAACCAAGCAAGGTGATAGGAAATGGATGATTCTTTGTATGCAGTTTTGAAGGTACAATATATCTTCAATATGGCCCAGTGGCTCAGTTGGTTAGAGCGCCGCCCTGTCACGGCGGAGGTCGAGAGTTCGAGTCTCTTCTGGGTCGTTTAAGATGGGGTCTTAGCTCAGCTGGGAGAGCATCTGCCTTACAAGCAGAGGGTCACAGGTTCGAGCCCTGTAGGCCCCACTTATTAAATAAGGATGGATTCCCGAGTGGCCAAAGGGGGCAGACTGTAAATCTGTTGGCAACGCCTTCGAAGGTTCGAATCCTTCTCCATCCATTTGAGTACCGTAAGGACTCAGTTAAGTTGCCGATGTGGCTCAATTGGCAGAGCAGCTGATTTGTAATCAGCAGGTTATCGGTTCGAGTCCGATCATCGGCTTTCTCTTATGAGAAGAATTTAATATCGCGGGGTGGAGCAGTCTGGAAGCTCGTCGGGCTCATAACCCGAAGGTCGTAGGTTCAAATCCTGCCCCCGCAATTTAGACTTTTAAGTCTTATGCCCAGATAGCTCAGTTGGTAGAGCAGAGGACTGAAAATCCTCGTGTCGCTGGTTCGATTCCGGCTCTGGGCATTTTCGTTGCCAAGAGTAATGAAATAATTGAATACGGGCGTGTAGCTCAGTTGGTAGAGCACTTGACTTTTAATCAAGTTGTCCGGGGTTCGAATCCCCGCACGCTCATTGTAGAACAAGCGATTTTGCTTGTTCTTTTTGTTATATTAACTTATATTTTGATTACACCTATGCTATGCAAAAGATTCAGCACAGACATAATATGTGAAAAAGTCTGAAATATGTTGGAATATTTATTTGAATCGGAAATAGATGTGGATAACATCTAATTTACAACACAGGTATACAGAAGATATAATAAAAGCGAAAGTGATACGGATAGAAATAAATTGGAAGGATAAGCATTTGCAGAAAAATTTATGGAATACTTATATGAAAAATTAGAAGCATATGGGAAGTCGGATTATTATGGGTTTCATATGCCTGGGCATAAACGTAATTCGGATGTTACACGAGCGAATTTACCATATGGAATTGATATTACAGAGATTGAAGGATTTGATAATCTTCATCATGCGGAGGAGATCATCAGGGAAGCGGAAGTCAGGGCAGCGTCCATGTATCATGCAGAGGAGACGCACTATTTGATTAATGGGAGTACTGCGGGTATTTTAAGTGCGGTAATGGGATGTACTAAAAAAGGCGGAAAGATTTTAATGGCAAGAAACTGTCATAAGTCGGTCTATCATGCTGTTTTTTTAAATGAATTGCGTCCGGTATATATTTATCCGGAATTTGATGAGACAATGGAACTGAATATGGCTGTGTCTCCTGAGAAAATTGAGAGGTTATTAGAGGAACATAAGGAGGTTCAGGCTGTGGTATTGACATCACCGACATATGACGGGGTGTTGTCGGATATTGAGAGGATTTCTGAAATTGTACATCAGAAAAAAATTCCGTTGATTGTGGATGAGGCACACGGAGCACACTTTGGATTTCACCCTTATTTTCCGGAGAATGCAAATACAAAGGGAGCAGATGTTGTAATACACAGTCTGCATAAAACACTTCCGGCATTGACGCAGACAGCACTGATTCACTTGAATGGGACACGGATCGATCGAAGGAAGATTCGGAATTATCTGCATATTTTTCAGACAAGCAGTCCTTCTTATGTGTTGATGGCAAGTATGGATGAATGTCTGAGGACGGTGGCAGAGCAGGGGGATGTGTTGTTTGAGACTTATGTGAAGAATCTGGAAAGCAAAAGGGGAGAGTTGAAAAAATTAAAGCATATCAGATTGATGGAGACAGAAGAATTCGACAGATCCAAACTGGTGCTGTCTGTAAAAGATACGATTCTTAAGAAAGAGAATCGAGTGTTTACAGGGAAAATGTTATATGAGAGATTGCTTTTAGAATATCATCTGCAGATGGAAATGGCTGCAGGATCTTATGTGATTGCCATGACTTCGATTGGAGATACAAAAGAAGGAATGGATCGGCTGCTCAGTGCTTTGTTTGAGATTGATGAGGAATTGGAAAAAAAGTCAGAGGAAGAGAAAAGGTATTATCTGCCCCGTCAGGAACAGGTCTTCACGAGCTTTGAGGTAGAAGGAATGCGAAGAATGGAAACAGTAAGGAGCATGAGCTGGCAGGAGTCAGCGGGGTTTATTTCCATGGAATATGCGTATTTGTATCCGCCGGGAATTCCGCTGATCGTTCCGGGGGAACGGATCACTAAGGAAACAGCTGCAATGTTAGTAGATTATCAGAACAAAGGGTTTTCTGTGGAAGGAATGAATGTGGAAAACTATATCGAGGTGTTGATAAATGAGTAAAATTTTTTATATTATGGGGAAAAGTTCTTCCGGAAAAGATACGATTTATAAGAAAATAAGAGAAAAACTGCCGCAGTTAAAGCGGATTACTCCTTATACGACCCGACCGATCAGGGAAGGGGAGACCGATGGTGTGGAATATTTTTTTGTGGACGAAGAAAGGCTGAACGAACTTAAGGAGAAGGAACGTGTCATAGAAGTACGTTCTTATAATACAAAGTGTGGAATATGGACATATTTTACAGCAGATGACGGGCAGATTGATCTCCAGAAGTATGATTATCTTGTGATAGGGACTCTGGAATCTTATTATGGGATGCGGGAGTATTTTGGAGAAGAACAGCTGATTCCGATTTACATTGAGGTAGAGGACGGGCTGAGGCTGGAGAGAGCGCTTTGCAGGGAACGACAGCAGAAGGAACCCAAATATGCGGAGATGTGCAGACGTTTTCTGGCAGATGCAGAGGATTTCTCCGAAGAGAATTTGAAAAGAGCAGGCATTGTAAGGAGATTTGAAAATCTGAAGATGGAAAAATGTCTGAGTGAAATTACAGAGTTGATTCGGGAAGAAATGACTTCGCTTTAAAAGAAAACAGGAAAAAGATAAAAAGAGAAGCAGGCGGGCAGATTTGCCGTTTGTTTCTCTTTTTTTGCTTTACAAGGGTTTAACTTGCAATTGAAGTGATATTAAAAAAGGAACGTTATAATGACGAACGTGCCATTAAGAAAGGAAACAGTTTGATGTTAAAGAAAGTAATAAAAGAGGCATTCCCTACCGTACTGGCGTTTACCATGTCAGGAATGTACAGCATTGTGGATGGGATTTTTGTAGGAAAGGCAGCGGGAGATACAGGGCTTGCAGCGATCAATATTGCGTGGCCGATCCCGGCACTGATCACTGCGCTCGGAATTGGAATCGGAACGGGAGGAAGTGTTTTGTACTCTCATTACAGAGGGCGGGGAGAGCAGAAGGTATGTGAAAATTTGTTTGAGCTTACAATGACACTTCTGATCGGTACAGGTATACTTGCAACGATTTTGCTGTCTCTGGTACAGAAACCGTTTTTAGAAATTTTGGGAGCTGCGGGAAGTGTTCAGACGGAAGCAATCAAGTATACGGCGATCATTATTGCCGGAAGTATCCTTCAGGTGGCAGGAACCGGAATCATGCCTCTTTTGAGAAATATGAATCAGTCGCTGGGAGCAATGCTCAGCATGGCGGCAGGATTTGCAGTCAATATTCTGGTGAACTATTATCTGATGTTCCGATTGAATATGGGAATCAAGGGAGCCGCATTTGGAACGGTGACGGCGCAGGCCGTGGTAGTTATGGCAGGATGTGCGATCCTGTGGAAAACAGGTTATCGAAAATGGAGACCGTTGTGGCACAGACAATATGCTGCAGATATTTTCAAGATTGGAATCACGGCATTTGGAACATCACTTGCGCCGACAGCGGCACTTATTTTTACAAATCTGCAGTGTCTTCGTTATGGTGGAAATGCAGCGGTGGCGTGTTATGCGGTTATTTCTTATATTGTATTTCCTGTTCAGTATTTTCTGACAGGAATCGGAGAAGGTGTACAGCCTCTGATTAGTTTTTATCATGGTGCGAAAAAGGAGATGGAGGTAAGAGCAGTAAAAAGAATCGCTTACACCGCAGAAATTATTTTTGGAATCACGGCGGCAGCAGTTACGATTTGTATGATTCCGTATATTGGAGGATGGTTTGGTCTGTCAGCAGAGTCAAAGCAGTGCTTTTCTTCGGGGATGCTGATCAGTTCATTTGCATTTCTGTTAACGGGAACGGCAAAGTTGAATGTATCCTGTCTCAATGCAGTCATGCAGACGAAAAAAGCGGTGTTCATGACTTATATAGAAAGCCTGGCAGTTTCGCCAATCTGTTTGTTTTTGCTTCCGGCTGTCTGGGATATCAGAGGAATCTGGCTGGCGCTCCCGGTAACGGCAGGCATTATGACAGGGATTTACGGGTTGATAAGAAAGGATAGAAAAAATGAAGAATAAAGTAAAATTCAGGCAACTGGGCAGTGTGACTCTTTTTGTTCTGCCGGCATTAATTCCTCTGATCGTATTTTGGATTTATCCGATCCTGCGATCTGTCTATATTAGTTTCACAGACTGGGATTATATGACTCCGGACTACAATTTTGTATTTTTTGATAATTTTATTTCGTTGTTTCAGGATGCCAGATTTTACGATGCACTTTGGAACACAGTTGTGTTTACATTGGGAACGCTGATTCCGACGATCGTACTTGGTCTGATGCTGGCTCTTTTGATGCAGAAAGCATTTAAAGGAAGCGGGATCATCAAATTTATTTTGTTTTCGCCATGGATCACGCCGACTGTTGCAGTGTCGATCGTATGGACCTGGATCTACGATCCGAATACGGGAATTGCAAATACGGTAATGAGATTTCTGCATCTCCCCGAATTACAGTGGATTAAAAGTTCAGACACAGCAATGCTCGCTGTGATCATTGTGACTGTGTGGAAGAGTCTGGGATATGCGATGATCTTTTATCTTTCCGCATTGGAAAAGGTTCCGAAAGAGTTGTACGAGGCAAGCGGGCTGGATGGAGCAAAAAGGTGGCAGAGATTCCGGGATGTTACGATTCCGTGTATTTCTCCGACTACGTTTTTCCTGGTAATTATTACGATGGTAACTTCACTGCAGGCATATGATCAGATTCAGATTCTGACTCAGGGAGGTCCGTCCGGAAGCACAAGAACCTTGCTGTATATGTATTATCAGCTTGGATTTGAAGAGTTTAACATGGGGCAGGCAACTGCGGTGGCGATTGTGATGATTATAATCACCGTAGTATTATCGGCAGTACAGTTCGGTGCATCGAAAAAATGGGTGCATTATTAGAAAGAAGGACAGATTATGAAGATAAGAACAGGAATCGAAAAACTCGGAAAAGGAATGATTTTACTGATCTTCAGTATTTTCACAATCTTTCCGTTTGTATGGATGATTTTAAGTGCACTGAAAACAAAGGCGGAGATTATGGATGTCCGTTCATTTTTTCCGGCAGAATTCCAGTGGCATAACTTTTACCAGGTCATTTTTGAATCACCGCTTCTTCGATATGTCGGCAACAGTTTGTTTGTATCAGTGATCACGCTGGCGCTGCAGATCGTAACAGGTGCGATGATCGCCTATGCGATTGTTTTTATGAATTTTAAAGGCAAGAAAGCGTTGTTTGCAGTCATCATGGGAACTTATATGCTTCCGACAGCAGCAACATATATTCCGAGCTATATTATTCTGGCAAACTGGAATCTGCTGAACACGTTTACAGGGCTGATCATTTCCAACTGTGTCAGCATTTTCGGAATCTTTCTGCTTCGACAGGCATTTATGCAGGTTCCAATGGGACTAATCGAGGCAGCAAGAATCGACGGGGCAAGCTCCTGGAAGATTTTGTGGCGGGTCGTGTGTCCGATGACAAAATCTTCGTTCATCACATTTGGACTGATGAACTTTATTACCTGCTACAACAGTTATATGTGGCCTTCTCTAATCACAGATGCGGATGAGAAGATGATGGTGTCACAGGGATTGAGAAAATTCTTTATAGAAGGCGGTGCTTATGGAACAGAATGGCCCCTGGTCATGGCAGGAAGTACATTGATCGTACTGCCGCTTCTGATTCTGTTTGCATTTACGCAAAAGTGGTTTATCAATGGAATCGGCGGAGATACGGGTATGAAAGGATAATTCCTTTTTTACATAAAGAAAGCAAAGAAAAAATGACATACGATGCATGAAGGAGAAAAAAGAAAATGAAAAAGAGAATTGTATCAGCATTATTAGTTTGTGTACTTGGAATGTCCCTGGTGACAGGATGTGGAAACAATGCAAAGGCTGCAGAAACGACAAAGACGGCAGATGGAAAAATTCAGTTGGATCTCTGGTATTCCGGGGGAAAAACAGCAGTCAATGTATTTCAGGACATTGTAGATGCATTCAATGAGTCTCAGGACAAATATGAAGTTAAGACAACAACACAGGCGGATTATACAGAGACTTATGAAAAACTGCAGGCAGGGATTGCAGGAAAGAAAGCTCCGGACATGGCACTTCTGGATACAGATAAATCCAGAAATCTTTCTGAAAAAAATCTGGTTGCAGACATCAATGAGTATGTAGAAAAAGATGATTCCTTTGAAAAAGATGATTATCTGCCGGTATTTTATGAGCAGGGGGAGGATGAGAACGGAAAATTGTTTGCACTGCCTGCATATGGTACAACACAGGTGATGTACTACAATAAAGCGGCATTTGAAAAAGCGGGAATTGACCCGGCAACGATCAAGACCTGGCAGGATCTTGCAGCGGCAGCAGAGAAAATGACAGCTTCTGATGGTTCCTTTGTGGGCTGGGAGCCAATGTGGGGCTCAGGAAATCTGATTGATGCAGCACTCAGCAACGGAGCCTCTCTTCTGAGTGAGGATGGGAAAAAAGTGATGATCAATTCAGACGAATGGGTAGAGGTATGGGAGAGCTTCCGTACATGGATTCACGATGACAAGATCATGAAAGTAAATTCCGGTGGACAGGGCTGGGAATACTGGTACACGACGATTGACGACGTTCTGCAGAATAAAGCAGGCGGTTATACAGGTTCTTCCGGAGATCAGGCAGATCTGGACTTTAGCATTGTGGGAGCCATGGAACAGCCTGGATTTAACGACAACCCTTCAGCACCAACGGCAGATGCACTGCAGCTTGTGATGCTTCAGAATTCTTCTGATGAAGAAAAAGAAGGTGTTTATGAGTTTATGAAATATTTTACAACTCCGGAAAATCAGGCAAAATGGTCCATGGGCACAGGATATGTGGCAGTACGTGAGTCTACACAGGAAGTAGAAGAGTTTAAGTCTTATGCAGAAGAAAATCCTCAGGCACTGGTTCCGCTTCAGCAGGCATCTCACGGAACACCGGCTCTTCAGGATCCGACAGGAGGAAAGATTCTGGATGCCCTGTCAATTGCAGCGGATAAGGTAGAGTTGGAAAACGTACCTGCACAGGAAGCTCTGGATGAAGCACAGAAAACAGCACAGGAAGCATTGGATGCATTATAAAATGAGAGATCAGATTAGATTTAAAATCGGAAAAGAAGAAAAAAATATTCAGGAAAAATGGATTGAAATTCCAGAAGGAACAGAACACATTCAGATGATGATAGAAATGCCCGAAGAATTTCGGTATATGGCATTCTTGTTTCTGGAAGATCCCAAAAAAGAAATTCGGTTTCAGAAGCTGCTGGGATATGGGCAGCAGAACCCGGGAATCGGAAAAAGTACAAAAGATACAACGATAGGAGGTGTTCCGGGAGAGATTTATCCCGGAACATGGAAAATCGGAATCGGTATTTTTACAGAATATGTTGCGCAGAAGCTGGGAGAACAAACCGGAGAAATTGTACTGACAGTTTCGGACCGGAAAGATGTGGTTTCTGATCCGATCGGCGGAGAATGCTGGGGGGAAAACGGACTTCATGTCTCGGAAAAAAGCTATCGTTGGGAGAACGTATTTTGTCCGGAATCCGGATGGTATAAGGGTGATTTTCATACGCATACGAGGTTGTCTGACGGAAAAGAGACGATCGGGCATGCTTCTGAAAGAGCAGAGGAAAGCGGTTTGGATTTTTATGTGCCGACAGAACATAATCTGATGCATACCGGCTGGTGTAAGACTTCACTCTGTGTGCTTCCCGGAATTGAGGTAACGACAGATAAAGGACACATGAATCTGTTTGGAATTACGGAAATGCCGGAGAAAATTCTGGAGATCGTGAAGCATAACGGAGAAGAGGTCATAGATACGTATATGGATCAGACGATAGCACAAGCAAAACAAAAAGGATGGATTCGCAGTATCAATCATCCGTTTCTGACCATCTGGAAGTGGCAGTTTGAAAATACAGACCTGCGGGATATCAACTGTATGGAGATCATCAATGATCCGACGTATCCGGATGGACCAGGATCTAATGATATGGCAATTCGTTTTTTGGATCAAGTATGGAATGAAGGAATTCGTGTGTTCGGAGTGGGAGGAAGTGATTCTCACAATCTGGAGGATGAATTTTATGAAGGGGCAAGCCTTCCGTCTGCGGTGGGAGATCCCGCAACATGGGTATTTTGTGACGGATTAAGTCCGAAAAATCTGATGAATGCAGTAAGGCAGGGACATCTGTGTGTGACCAGATTCTGCAAAATAGAGCCAAAAATCAAGGTGGATGGTCAGAACTGTCTTCCGGGAGATGAGATCACTGCAAAGAAGTGTGAGATTACATATCGGGCGGAAATTTTGGGACTGACAGAAGAACCGGAAGCATTTCTTGTGATGAATGGAAATTATGTGGAACTGTCGGTCAGTTCGTCTGAAAACGGAAAATATCATGTAGAGACACACTTGATTCTGGAAAATACTTCCTGGCAGTGGATCAGACTGGAAGTCAGAACAAAGAAAAAAGAATTTCTGGGATATGTAAATCCGGTATTTCGAGGAAAGAAAGAGCCGGAGAGGACCACTTTCGGAGAAATCAAAGGAGAGACAGAAGGTTTAACAGATGATTAAAGGAATTTTATTTGATAAAGATGGAACTCTGATTGACTTTTTTTCCTTATGGCTGGGTGCGGCAAAAGCGGTCGTAATACAGTTTTTAAAAGAAAATGAGCTTTCGGAGGAAGTAAAGGAACGTGTGTTTTATGCTATGGGAATCGAGAATGGAGAAATCGATCCTTATGGCGGGCTTGCGTATAAGTCCTATTCAGAAATTGCTCTGGATATTACGGATGAACTTTCAAGGGAGCAGATTTATCTGGACAGCCGAAAAGTGAGGATGCAGCTGGAGCGGCTGTTTGCTGAATATGTGACGGAAAGTCAGGCACAGTATGTGGAAACAGCGGACATTAAAGCAGTCCTTGATTCGCTGAAACAGAGAAACATTTGGATCGGACTTGCAACAGCAGATACTGTGCCGTCTGCAAAAAACTGTCTGAAACGGCTGGAGGTACTGGAAAAATTTGATTATGTGGGAGCGGATGATGGTGTCCTGCGCCCGAAACCGGAAGCAGATATGTTTCTGGAATTTCAGAAAAAATTCGGACTGAAGCCGCAGGAAATCGCAGTGGTTGGAGATACATATAATGACATTCGTTTTGCAAGAGAAAACGGGGGAGTTGCCATTGGTGTTTTAAGCGGAGTGAGTCAGGAAGCAGATTTTTGCGGGGAAGCAGATTATATATTAAATTCTGTGGGAGAACTTCCGCAATTATTGGAACAGATATAGATATTAAGGAGGCATTGCTGTGGCTGAGATTCAGTTGAAACATGTATATAAAAAATATGAAGACAAAGTAGTTGCGGTACAGGATTTTAATCTTAAGATCAAGGATCAGGAGTTTGTGATTTTCGTAGGTCCTTCCGGATGTGGAAAATCGACAACGCTGCGGATGATCGCAGGATTGGAGGAAATATCCGACGGGGAGCTTCTGATCGATGGAAAAATGATGAATCAGGTACAGTCATGCGACAGAGATATTGCAATGGTGTTTCAGAATTATGCACTGTACCCGCATATGACCGTATTTGAGAATATGGCATATAGCCTCCGGCTGAAAAAGGTACCGAAAAAAGAATGCAGACAGAAGGTGGAGGAAGCGGCAAAGATTCTTGGACACGAAGGGGTTCTGGACAGAAAGCCGGGAGAACTTTCGGGCGGGCAGAAGCAGAGAGTGGCAATGGGACGTGCAATTGTACGGAATCCAAGAATTTTCCTGATGGATGAGCCATTGTCCAATCTGGATGCAAAATTAAGAACACAGATGAGGGCGGAGATACTGAGGTTGTACCAGAAGCTGAAAACGACGTTTATTTATGTGACGCATGATCAGACAGAGGCGATGACACTTGGAACAAAGATTGTAGTGATGAAAGACGGAGTGATTCAGCAAGTCGCATCACCGGAAGAACTTTACAACTGTCCGGCAAATACATTTGTGGCAGGTTTTATCGGAATGCCGCCTATGAATTTCTTTCAGGGGAAATGCTGCAGAGGCGGAGAATATGGAACCTATCTTCAGATTGGAGATTTTGCGGTCAATCTGACAGAAGAAGATGCCGAACGAGTTTTCCGAAAGGGATATATGGGTGAGGTGATCACAGTAGGTGTGCGTCCGGAAGATCTGGTACTTACAGAGGAAGGAACAGAGCATGAGGTTCTGGTGTATGAAATGCTCGGTGCAGAAACCTATCTTTATTTTACATACGAAGGGAAGGATGTGGCATTGAGGACAAATGCAGACACACCATATAGACGGGGAGACAGGATTTCTTTTTGTCTCAGAAATGATAAACTGCACTTGTTTGACGGTGACACCGGGATCAGAATATAAGAAAGACGGCGGAAGGAGACTTCTGCTGTTTTTTTTGTGCAATTGCAGGAATCTGGGTATATCTTACATCAAAATTATGCTATACTGAAACAGTAACCGAAGGAATTCAAGAAAAGACAGCAGGTGATGATATGAGCAGTTTTAAAGACGTGGTTGGACACAAAAATATAATACAGTATATTGAAAATGCGGTAAAAACAGATAAGGTTTCCCATGCATATATTTTGAATGGGGAAAAAGGTTCCGGAAAACGACTTCTGGCAAATTTGTTCGCTATGAGCCTGCAGTGTCAGAACCGGGATGAAGACGGAGACGCATGCGGAAAGTGCCAGTCCTGCAAACAGGCAGCATCGAATAATCAGCCGGATATTATCAGGGTGACACACGAAAAACCAAATACGATCAGTATTGATGACATCAGAGAGCAGATCAACAATGATATTGTGATCAAGCCATACAGCAGCAAATATAAGATCTATATTGTACCAGATGCAGATATGATGAGTGTACAGGCGCAGAATGCGCTGTTGAAGACGATCGAGGAGCCGCCGGCTTATGCGGTGATCCTGCTTCTGACAGAGAATGCGGAGATTCTTCTTCCGACGATCCGTTCCAGATGTGTAATGCTGAAGCTGAGAAATATCAAAGATCAGCTGATCAAAAAATATCTGATGGAACAGATGGAGATTCCGGATTATAAAGCAGATGTGTGCGTGGCGTTTGCGCAGGGGAATATGGGACGTGCGATCATGCTTGCGACATCAGAGCATTTTAATGAGATCAAGGAAGAGGCAGTTCATCTGCTGCGTGAGATCAATGACATGGATGTGGATGCGCTGGAGGCAGCCGTAAAACGAGTGGTTTCTTATAAGATGAATATCACAGACTATCTGGATGTGATCTCGGTATGGTATCGGGATGTGCTGATCTATAAAGCCACAAAGAATGTGGATCAGGTCGTATTTTCTGATCAGCTCAGATTTATCAAGGACCGGGCAAGCAAGAGCTCTTACGAGGGAATCGAGAATATTCTGGACGGAATTGAAAAGGCAAAGGCCAGACTAAAAGCAAATGTCAATTTTGAACTGACGATGGAATTGCTTTTATTGACAATAAAGGAGAACTGATAGAATGACAAAAGTGATTGGAGTAAGGTTTCGGACAGCCGGAAAAATCTACTATTTTTCACCGGGAAAGTTTGAGATCAAACAGGGAGACCACGTGATTGTGGAGACTGCGCGCGGTGTAGAGTATGGAAAGGTTGTGATCGGAACCAGAAAAGTAAAAGATCAAGAGGTGATACAGCCGCTGAAGTCTGTCATTCGGATCGCCACAGAGCAGGATCAGAAGACAGAAGAGAAAAATAGAGAGAAAGAAAAGGAAGCATTTCAGATTTGTCTGGAAAAGATCAGAAAGCATGGTCTGGAGATGAAACTGATCGATGCGGAATATACATTTGACAACAATAAAGTGCTGTTTTATTTCACAGCAGACGGGCGTATCGATTTCCGTGAGCTGGTAAAAGATCTTGCAGCAGTATTTCGCATTCGGATCGAGCTGCGTCAGATCGGTGTAAGAGATGAGACGAAGATCCGGGGCGGAATCGGAATCTGCGGAAGACCATTATGCTGTCACACGTATTTGTCCGAGTTTGCTGCGGTTTCCATTAAGATGGCAAAAGAGCAGAATCTGTCCCTGAATCCGACCAAGATTTCCGGAGTGTGCGGAAGGCTGATGTGCTGTCTGACGAACGAGGAAGAGACTTATGAAGAATTAAACAGCCAGCTTCCGTCAGTAGGAGATACGGTTACGACTTCAGATGGATTGACAGGAACGGTCCATTCCTTAAGTGTTCTGAGAAAACTGGTGAAAGTAGTTGTAAATCTGGAAAACGATGAAAAAGAAATCAGGGAATATCAGGCGGAAGAATTAAAATTCCGTCCGCGTAAGCGAAAAGCGAAGGTCTCAAAAGAAGAGATGCGCAAGCTCGCGGAACTGGAAAAGGGAGAAGGAGCGTCAAGATTAGATGACAAATAATTTAAAATCCGGAGAGCGTCTGGATGATCTGCAGCTTAATGGGCTTCAGATTATCCAGGATCCGGAACGATTTTGTTTTGGGATTGATGCGGTGATGCTTTCTGATTTTGCCAAGGTCAAACCGGGGGAGAAGGTTCTGGATCTGGGAACCGGAACCGGGATCTTACCGATTTTATTGTCTGCAAAGACCCGGGGAGAGCATTTTATCGGACTTGAGATTCAAAAAGAAAGTGCTGATATGGCGCGAAGAAGTATAGAGTGGAATCATCTGCAGGAAAAAATTGAGATTGTGCAGGGAGATATCAAAGAGGCGGCAGCGTTATTCAAGCCGACTTTTTTTGATGTGATCGTGACCAATCCACCGTATATGCTGAATCAGCATGGTCTGCAGAATCCGGGAGATGCCAAAGCGATCGCACGGCATGAGATTTTATGTACTCTGGATGATATTTTACGAGAGAGCAAACAATTACTTGCGGACGGGAAAGGGCGGTTTTATATGATACACAAACCGTTTCGTCTGGCAGAGATTCTGACGAAGATGAGTGAATATAAGATCGAACCGAAGCGGATCCGATTTGTGCATCCTTATATTGATAAGGAACCTACGATGGTGCTGATCGAAGGTCTTCGAGGCGGAAAACCGAGGGTAACGATCGAACCGCCTATAATTATGTATACCCGGTGAGGGTGAGAGAAAGGAAACAGCATGACAGGAACGTTATATTTGTGTGCAACTCCAATCGGAAATCTGGAGGATATGACTTTTCGTGTGATCCGTACACTCAAAGAAGTGGATCTGATCGCAGCGGAGGATACAAGAAACAGTATCAAGCTGTTAAATCATTTTGAGATACAGACACCAATGACCAGTTATCACGAATACAATAAATACGAAAAAGGAAGAAAGCTGGTAGAAAAGCTGTTGGAAGGACAGAATATCGCTTTGATCACAGATGCCGGAACGCCCGGAATTTCGGATCCCGGAGAGGAACTCGTGAAGATGTGCTATGAATCCGGAATTTCGGTAACATCTCTTCCGGGGGCAGCAGCCTGTATTACGGCGCTGACAATTTCCGGGCTGTCTACCAGACGATTTGCATTTGAAGCATTTTTGCCATCGGATAAAAAAGAGCGGGAACAGATTTTAAAGGAGATGGAGACTGAAACGAGGACTATGATCGTATATGAAGCACCTCATCGTCTTGTAAAGACTCTGAAATTGTTTCTGGAGCGGCTTGGAAACCGGAAGATTACCGTATGCCGGGAGTTGACAAAACGTCATGAGACAGCTCTTGCAGTGACTTTGGAAGAAGCAGTGGCTCATTATGAGGCAAATCCTCCAAAAGGGGAATGTGTTCTGGTGATCGAGGGGAAGAGCCGGGAAGAAGCCCGGGAAGAGGAGAGAAAACAGTGGGAAGAAATGACCATTGAAGATCACATGGAAGTATACACAAAACAGGGAATGGATAAGAAATCAGCAATGAAAGCTGTCGCAAAGGACAGGGGAGTGTCCAAGCGGGATATTTACCAATATCTGGAAAGCAGAAAATAAAAAAGAAACGCAGGAATCAGGAAAGATTTCTGCGTTCCTTTTTTGTACGATGAGCTTATGTGATTCAGATTTTTTTGATATCCACAATCTCTCCGTCTCTCATGGAGATTACTTTTTGTCCTGCAATCTCAGTTTCTCCCCGCTTGTTAGTTACATAGAGGACTGTAATGCCAAGCTCTTTGTTGATGCGCCGGATATCACGCATCATTTCTTTTCTGCGATGTTCGTTCTGTCGGGCAAAATCTTCATCGACCAGAAGGACTTTTGGTTTGCATACAACAGCACGTCCAAGTGCAACGCGTTGTTTCTGCGCCTCATTGATCACCCGGATCTTTTTCTCAAGAATGTCCGTGATATTGAAAAAATGTGCTGCCATTTTCACACGGCTGTCAATAATCTGCCGCGGAAGATTGCGAAGGCGCAGTCCAAGCGCGATATTGTCATACACGTTTAAGTGAGAATAGAGCTGATAATTCTGAAACGCCATGGCAAGACTACGGTCACGGGGCAGAATATCGTTGAGCAGATCTTTTCCGAGATAGATTTCACCGGATGTAATATCCTCCATACCACCGATCATGCGAAGTATGGTGGATTTTCCGCAGCCGCTTGGTCCGAAAAAGGTAACAAACTCTCCGTCTTCTATATGCAAAGAAAGATTTTTGACAGATACAAATCCGTTGGGATATGTCTTGTTCAGATTTTCAAGAGTAATACTCGCCATCAGAACACCTCCTTATGTCTAACATCAGTGTACCATATTCAAACCTGCAAAACAATCTATTGCAGCATGAATTGAGACAGGACCACGCTGGCTGCAAGTCCGGCGAAGGTGGCAATCAGCGCTCCAGTCAGTGTGTAGCGGGAGTTTTTGATCTTTGCGGTCATGAAATAGACACTCATAGTATAAAAGATGGTCTCTGTACAGGACATGGAAATGGATGCGATCAGTCCGATCAGAGAATCCGTACCAAACTCTTTATAGAGATCCAGAAGAAGTCCGGTAGCGGCTGAGGAAGAAAACATTTTGACAACCGTAAGAGGAACCAGTTCTCCGGGAAATCCAATGGCAGCAGTAAACTGCCCGATACAGGAGGAAATCATCTCCAGAAACCCGGAAGCGCGGAGAATACCCACTGCCACCATAAGTCCGATGAGTGTGGGCATGATCTTGAGAACGGTTAAAAATCCGTTTCGGGCACCTTTGATGAAATGTTCATAGACGTTGATCTTCATCAGAAGTCCATAGACGATGATGGCAAGGATCAGAAACGGGACAATAAAATTGGTGAGGTAGAGAAAAAGATTCATGGCTGACTCCAAAATAAAATCAGATTTTTAAATCTATATGCGGTTTCAGAGAATAACATCCCTCAAGAACTCATAAGATAAAACAAAATCGATTTTGGGAGTTTGCCATGTCAGATCGTTTGCGAAAGAGCACAAAAAAGCAAGTCATCTCGATCATTCTTGTTCTTACTTTGCTGTTGTCTGTGATATTGTCAGGATGTCACGGGCAGTCTTCAGAAATCCAGAATAAAAAGTTCAGAAAGTTTACCGAAACCTTATTTTGTCAGGAAGTGGCGTCAAATACGGTCAGTCTGCATTATACACTCAAAGATCCCGGTCAGTATGGGATTCAGGATTCCCCGGTTACATTCGGATATTTTAATACGGATAAAGGAACCCGAAAAATTTCCACAGAAAATACACAGGCGGCATTGAAACGATTTTCCTATCGGAAATTATCAAGGGAAAACAGGCTTACATATGATGTGTTGGATTATTATCTGGAGTTATCTAAAAAAGAAAGTGATTATCTGCTGTATGAAGAGCCCATGGGGACAGTCAGCGGTGTGCAGACACAGATTCCGGTACTGTTGTCAGAATATCAGTTTCAAAGCAAAGAAGATGTGGATGCTTATCTGGAGTTGATGAAAACAACACCCGATTATTTTAATTCCCTGATCGCATTTGAACAGGAAAAGGCACAAAAAGGGCTTTTTATGGCAAGCTATACGGCGGACACCGTAATTGAACAGTGTCAGGCATTCATTGATATGGGAGACTCCAACTATCTGATTTCCACGTTTGTTGATCGGATCCAGAAGCTTACAGATCTGTCCGAATCGGAGAAAAGTGATTATATCCAGAAAAATGCATATATGCTGCAGACCTATGTGTTGCCGGCCTATCAGCAGCTGATTAAAACCGTGGTGGAGTTGAAAGATTCCGGTAAGAACGAAGAAGGACTCTGTTATCTGCCAAACGGAAAAGAATATTATGAACTGACAGTGCAGGCGTCCACAGGATCTGCAAGAACAGTTCCTCAATTACAGAAACTGACAAAGAATCAAATGAAAGATGATCTGGCGGCAATGAAAGCTGTGATCGGACTGACAGCAGAACAGGCAAAGGAAACAGCAGTGATGGAATCTACCGATCCAAAAGAAATATTAAACAGCCTGAGTCTGGATATTCAGAAGACGTTCCCAAAACTTCCCCAGACGAGTGTAGAAGTAAAATATGTGCCAAAAGCCATGGAAGCACATCTAAGTCCGGCATTCTATATGATACCGGCATTGGATGACACAGAAGAAAATGTCATCTATGTCAATCAGGCCCAGATGGGTAATAAGCTGACACTGTATACAACACTGGCCCATGAGGGGTATCCGGGGCATCTGTATCAGACGGTTTATTACGCATCGACAAAGCCGGATCCACTGCGCAGTATTTTCAATTTTGGCGGATATGTAGAAGGCTGGGCAACGTATGCGGAAATGGGTTCCTACTATCTGGCAGATTCTCTTACCAGAGAGCAGGCGGTTCTGCTTCAGAAAAACAGTTCCATTTTGCTGGCATTGTATGCGCTGGCAGATATGGGCATTCATTATGATGGGTGGAATCGGATGGATACTGTAAAATTTTTCAAAGAATATGGAGTCGGAAGTGCGGAGATCGTAAATCAGATTTATGATCTGATCATTGGATCTCCGGGAAATTATCTGAAGTATTATATCGGCTATGTAGAATTTCTGGAATTAAAGAAAAAATGGGTCGAAAAAAAAGGCGAGAATTTTTCCCAGAAAGAATTTCATAAGGCAGTACTGGATGTAGGACCGGCACCGTTTGAACTGGTAGAAAAATATATGTGGCAGGGAGAAAAATAAAAGATGTTGAATTATCTGTGGGCAGGAATGATTATAATCGGAATCATATATGGTGCATTCACCGGAAAAATGCCCGATATCACGAATGCAGCTCTGGATTCTGCAAAAGATGCAGTAACCTTGTGTATTACAATGGTGGGAGTGATGGCATTCTGGATGGGAATCATGGAAATTGCGTCCCGGGCGGGAATTATTGAGATGGCATCGAAAAAAATGAGACCGCTGATCCGATTTTTGTTTCCTGATATTCCGAAAGAGCATCAGGCGAATCAGTATATTACAACAAACTTTATTGCAAATTTTCTGGGGCTTGGCTGGGCGGCAACGCCTGCCGGACTTCAGGGAATGCAGGCACTGGCCGAATTAGAACAGGAAAGAAGGATGAAAAGAGCGCCGGGAAAGGCAAGAAAGCCCGGCGTGGCATCCAATGAAATGTGCACATTTCTGATCATGAATATCTCTTCGCTGCAGTTGATCCCGATCAATGTGATCGCCTACCGGAGTCAGTATGGAAGTGTGAATCCGGCGGCAATTGTAGGTGCGGGGATTGTGGCGACAACAGTGAGTACGCTGGCCGGGATGGTGTATTGTAAGATTATGGACAGGAAGAGATAAGTCCGATCCGGGCATACTCGATCAATTCTTCTTCCACGCGTTTCATCACTTCTTTTGTCTCCGGATTGGTATAAGGGATCCTGGCAATGATTTTGGGAATATAGTTTTGCTCTTCGATGATATCCAGACTTTCCCGGAAGTTAATATCATAAAAATAAGCAAGATAAGAAATCCAGTAATCCATCGGTGTTACCCGGTCAGAGGACAGGATACATTCATGACGTAAAATAGAATCTCTTACTTTTGGAGAAATCGCAGAGGCGCCTGTTTCCTCTGCGGAAGTATCCATAAAAGTTTCCAGTCTGTCTTCCAGTTTTACACGGCAGTTGTCCAGTTTATCGGCATCCCGGATGATCTTTGCATGAAGTAAAGTACGTGCATCGGAAATTCCATCCAGCTTAAAATCACTGTGTTTGGCAATGGAAATACGGATGATTTCGTCAAAATCTGATTCTGGAATAAAGTTACGGATCAGATTTTGATGAGGCGCATTGTCGAACAGAATTTTGACTCCGTAAGCTGCGTGATCCATCGTGTCAGGGAGAAAACTGTCAAATTGCTTCAACTGTTCAAAACGTCCGATATCATGCAGCAGTGCGATCATCTTGGCGAGGGACGTATCTTCCTCAGATAATTTCATACGGGCGGCAATATCGGCACTTTCTTTGACAACACCGTAGGTATGTACGATTTTTAGACAAATTTTGTCATTGTGGCAGTCGTAGTCTTTTAAATAATTGTTGAATTGGGTTTTGGCGGTATAAAAATCCATAAAAGTGGCACTCCTTACAAATTACGTTGTTCTTCTAACTGTTTCTTAAGCTGCTCAAGTTCTTTTTCTTTTTGTTGCAAAAGAACTTCCTGAGATGCAAGCAACTCATTTTTTTGAGCAATAGTATTCTGTTGTTCATCGATCGTATCCTACATTTGATCGATCATGTACTGCACGGTATTCTTATCCAATATTTGTAATTCTTTTGAAAACAATCCCATAACTTTCTCCACATTCCTGCAAAGCTCATAAATCTCCCGGTACATAGGAATAAACTTCGGATATTGTTTGATTAGCTGGACGATCATTTCCGGATTATCCTCGCTGAGAAATGTGAGCCACGCATCTAAATCGTTTTTGATACCTTATCGGACAAAGTCCGCCCGCCGCAGGCATGTATTACGGGATGCCTAGATGGGTATACCTTTATTGTGACGGGTTTCCCGATAGATGTCAAGTGGGATGAAAACGAATTCCTGCCGGCAATATTTAGGGGGTACATCTTCAAAAAAGATTATGGTATAATAATACTCTTATAAGAAACCAAGTCAGGAAATGACATTTTATAGCAAAGGAGGCAGAGGATGCTGCGTGTAGCTGTTGTAGAAGATGAAACTGAATATCGTGGATTGATACAGGAGATGGTGGGCAGATATGCAAAGGAATATGATCTCCAGATTCAGACTACAGCATTTCCGGACGGCAGAGAGCTGGTTCAGAATTATCACAAATTTGACATTCTTCTGATGGATATCGAAATGCCTCATCTCAATGGTATGGAGGCGGCTCAGAAGATACGGGAACTGGATAAGGAGGTAGTGATTGTTTTTATCACGAATATGGCGCAGTATGCGATCAAGGGCTACGAAGTAGATGCGCTGGATTTCATTTTAAAACCGCTCAACTATTATACCTTTTCCATGCGTTTTACAAGAGCTGTGGGAAGAGTGAAAAACCGGGAAGGAAAAAGGATCTGTCTGAATCTTCCGGATGGGGCGAAATTTCTGGACAGCAGAGAGATCTATTATGTAGAGATCCAGAACCGGATGCTCCACTATCACACGAAAGCAGGAGTATTTACGATTCGCGGAGCATTAAAGGACGTGCAGGAAGAGCTGGAAGACTGGCATTTTGCAAAATGCAATCAGTGTTATCTGGTGAATTTGAAGTATGTTTCCGAAATCAGAAAAAACATTGCGGTTGTGAGTGGAGATGAGCTGGAAATCAGCAGGAGAAACAGACCTGCATTTCTGAGTGCAGTGGTAGATTTTCTGGGAGGCTGATGCAGGAAAGGGAAGAGGGAAACGATGAGTGAAAATCTAAAGCTGGGAATGGAGAGCCTGTGGTATGGGATTAATTTATGGATATCCTGTTTGGTGTTTCTGCTTCCGCTGAGAAGAAAGACACATTTTAAAGTCAGACTGATTCTGTCGGGAGCAGTATGTGTTTTAATTCTGTCCGGAGTATATTATTTGATAGAAAATCTTACAGACTGGAGCTACTGGGGGCAGGTGCCCCTTTTATTTATCACGTATTTTAGTGCGGTTCTGATTTTTTACAGTTGTGTGAAGGGCAAGGGATTTGGCCTCTGGTATTGTGGTGTATGGGGAACGATGACATTTTTGCTGGTACTGGAAACCAGCTATGTACTTTGCAGTCCACTGCTGGGAGATTTGGGAAACTGGCTTTTGAAAATTTTATTTTCGGTGGCAGTAAATGTGGCCATAGGACTGACACTGGCTCGCTGGATGCCGGAAAAGGGGCAATATCAGATTGGCCCGAGACAGATGGTTTCTGCATGGGTGTTTTGTATTATGTCAGAAAATTTGTTTATTTACGCAAAGGTCGATCCGGGGGCTGCTTTATTCAACATTGTGTTGCAGTTTTATTGTATCACCTTATTGTATCTGCAAAGTGCATTGTTTAAAAAGAGCAGTATGAGAAAAGAGCTGGAAACCATTCAGCTTCTCTGGCATCAACAAAAAGGGCAGTATCAGCTGTCCAAAGAGACGATAGAGCTGATCAATCACAAATGTCATGATCTGAAGCATCAGGTACAGGCGATACGTGCTGTCAAAGATGAAAAAGAGAGGGAAACATATCTCGAAAAAATTGAAAAATCCGTGCAGATCTACAGTGCTATTGTGAGAACAGGAAATGAAATTCTGGATACCATTTTGACAGAAAAAAGTCTGATCTGTGAAAATAGCGGGATTCATATCAACTGTGTGGCAGATGGATCTCTGCTGGCTTTTATGAATCCGGTAGATTTGTATACATTGTTTGGAAATGCTCTGGATAACGCAATTGAAGCGGTGAGAAAGCTGGAAAGCAAAGAAAAAAGAGTGATTGATATCATGCTGTACGAAAGACAAAGCTTTCTGATGCTGCAGATAGTCAATCCGATGTGCGGAGAAGTGAAGTTTGAGGATGGACTTCCGCTTACGACAAAGGCGAAGAACGGATATCACGGATATGGAATGAAGAGCATGCTCCATACCATTCAAAAATATGAGGGACATTTGACAACAGAGGTAAAAAATGGATGTTTTTATTTCAACGTTATGCTTCCTCTTGAAAGAGATTCCAACAAAAAGTAGAAGAGACACAAAGGGTCTGGTCAGTGAGCCAGGCTCTTTTTTGTAAAAAATTTACCCACTTACTCCATAAGAAATACCACCTGAACAAAAACGGTTGTATTTGCAAATTATTGCAGATATAATCATTTCGAAATAAATTGAGAAGTGTAAGAAATAACAAAAAACATGGAGTAATTACTATGCGAACCAGTAAAATGAGAAGAGAAATTGAACTGAAGAAAGGCTGGGTGTTCACAGGGCGTGACGGAAAAGCGGTCAAAGTGGATTTACCGCATACCTGGAATGCAGTGGACGGACAGGATGGAGGAAATGACTATTATCGAGGAACCTGTCACTACAGCACTACATTTGCAGCCCCGGATTTTGACAGCAAGACCCAGAGAGTATATCTGGAGTTTCAGGGAGTAAATTCCTCTGCCGAGGTGGAGTTAAACGGTCAGAAGGTGATGAGTCATGACGGCGGATATTCCACATTCCGTGCAGATGTGACAGAGTTTTTAACAAAAGAAAACAAGTTAGAAGTAGCAGTGGATAACAGTGTCAACGACAGAGTATATCCTCAAAAAGCAGATTTCACATTTTATGGTGGAATTTACAGAGATGTTCTTCTTCGTATTGTATCAAATGAACATTTTGAGATGGACTACTACGGCGGAGACGGTGTAATGGTAACGCCGACAGTAGAAGGAAAAGATGGAAAGGTTCATGTAGAGAGTTTCCATAAGGCAGAAAATGCCAAAGTAGCAGTAACTTTGATTGATGCACAGGGAAATCCTGTAGCAAAAGGTGAAGGAAAAGATGTGACGGTTACGATACCGGATGTACATCTTTGGGATGGAGTAGAAGATCCATATTTATATACAGCAGTAGTAGAGTTGATGAAAGACGGAGAAGTCAAAGACGACGTTCGCATTCCATTTGGTGTCCGTACATTCAGCGTGGATCCGAAAAAAGGATTTTTCCTGAACGGACGCTCCTATCCTCTGCATGGAGTATCCAGACACCAGGATCGGAAGGGAATCGGAAATGCATTAACAAAAGAACACCACAGAGAAGATATGGAATTTATCCGTGAGATCGGGGCGAATACAGTTCGTCTCGCGCATTATCAGCATGATCAGTATTTCTATGATCTGTGTGATCAGTACGGAATGATTGTCTGGGCGGAGATTCCATACATCTCAGAACATATGCCAAACGGACGGGAAAATACCATTAGCCAGATGAAAGAGCTGATTGTACAGAATTACAATCATCCAAGTATCGTTACATGGGGAATATCCAATGAGATCACGATTTCCACAAAGGATAATAAGGATATGCTGGATAATCACCGTGAACTCAATGATCTGTGTCACAAAATGGATTCCATACGTCCTACAACACTGGCCTGCTATGCAGTGTGCGGTCCTTTCAACAAGGTAGCACATCTGTCTGACTTAGTAAGCTGGAACTTGTATTTGGGATGGTATGTTCCAGGGTTGTTTTTAAATGACTGGTGGATCAGCTTTTTCCACCGCGTGTACCCTAACAGGTGTTTGGGATATTCTGAGTATGGCTGTGAAGGAATGCCGAATTTACATTCCTCACGTCCAAGAAGAGGAGACCATACAGAAGAATATCAGAGTCTCTACCATGAATTTATGCTGAAATGTTTTGAGCGTCATCCGTATATGTGGAGTACCCACGTATGGAACATGTTCGATTTTGCGGCAGATGCGAGAGATCAGGGTGGAGAGCCGGGAATGAATCATAAGGGACTTATGACATTCGACCGGAAAGTAAAAAAAGACAGCTTCTACATTTACAAAGCGTACTGGAGCAAAGAGCCTTTTGTACATCTTTGCGGAAGCCGCTACGTAGACAGAACGGAAGCAGTCACTACAGTTAAGGTTTATTCGAACCAGACAAAAGTTGCATTATATGCAAACGGCAAGCTGCTGGAAGAAAAGACAGGCAATAAAGTCTTTGAATTCCGGGTTCCGTTAAACGGAGAAGTTCGTCTGGAAGCTGTGTCCGGTCAGGCAAAAGATACGAGCACAATTCGCCGTGTCAGCCAGCCAAATCCGGATTACAAGCTCAAAAAGAGCAAAGGAAAGAGCCAGAACTGGGTATAAGAAAAAAGCAACTGCAAATCTTGCAGAAGAAATTGAAATAAGAAACGAGTAAATCGGATGGCCCTCTGCTTTTTACAAAGCAGAGGTGCTGTTTTAGGCAAAGAGACAGACCGCCGCATCCGGGCGGGAGAATGGAGAATAATATGAAACAGGAATCTACTCAGGCAACATCTGTCAATGCTCTGAACAGGGCAAAGATGTATCAGCTTGTTCTTTTCCCTATGAATAATGGGGCGACAAATGTCTATTATATTTTGACAATGAACTTTATTGCATATTATGCAAACGGAGTTCTTGGCTTATTGCTGGCGTTTGCAACTACAATGGTAACATTGATGCGTGCAGGAGATGCGTTCATTGACCCGATCATCGGAGCAATCATGGACAGAACTTCTACCAAATGGGGAAAATTCAGACCGTTTATGGTAATCGGAAATCTGATTATGATCGTATCCTCAATTTTACTGTATTTTGGAACCCGTATCATTTCTGAGGATATGATGTGGCTGCGTTATTTATGCTTTATTTTGTTCTACGCACTGAATATGGTTGGATATACATTCCAGACATCGGTTACACGTTCAGGACAGACATGTCTGACAAATGACCCGAAACAGAGACCTCTGTTTACAATCTTTAATACGATTGCCAGCCTGATCGGTATGGGGCTTGTACAGTTTCTTGCGCCGATCGTAACCGGAGGAAATTACAGAACAGAAGAATTCTTTAATATCATGATTCCTCTGGCGATGATCGTATCAGCGATCATGACTGCACTGGCTGTTATCGGTATTGCAGAAAAAGACCGTCCGGAATTCTTTGGACTTGGTGGAGAAGGCGGAAAAGAAAAAGTTAAAATAAAAGAATATGTAGCTATTTTAAAAGCAAACAAAGAATTACAGAGACTGATGATCGCTGGTGCAGGATGTAAGCTTGCATTCTCGATCGCAACGAATATGACGGTTCTGGCGATGCTTTACGGAGCGATGATGGGAGATTACAAAGGTCTGTATCTTCCGATGATGATCGTCGGATATGTATTTTCCGTTCCATTCTTCCTGTTGACAGTACGTACTTCACAGAAGAAAGGACAGAAGGCATCTTTAATGCTCTATATCAGCGTTGCACTTGTTATGTACATCGGTGTTTTAGCATTGCTTCTGTTGTGGAAACCGGAAGTTGCAGCGATGAATCTGAGTCTGACAAACCTGAATCTCTATACGATTCTGTTTATCCTTTTCTTCGGAATCGGATACGGAGCATACTATGCAACAGCAGATATGCCGATTCCAATGGTTGCAGACTGTTCAGATTACGAAACATTCCGTTCCGGACGCTATATTCCGGGAATTATCGGAACCTTATTCTCACTTGTGGATAAGCTGGTAAGCTCTCTGGGATCTACAGTAGTAGGAATTGCGGTGACAATCATCGGACTGTCAACACTTCCGGATGGAACAACCCCTTATTCAGAGGGAATGCATACGATTGTAATCATTTTATTCTGTGTTGTTCCAATGCTTGCATGGATCGCAACACTGATCGCAATGCGCGGATATAAACTGACCGGTGCAAGAATGAAAGAAATTCAGGCGATCAATGCAGTGCGTAAGGATGCGATCAGCAAAGGAATGAGCGTAGAAAACGCAATGCAGAAATGGCAGACGATCGATCAGGTGCCGGATGAATTTAAAGCACACTAAAAGTGAAAAAGTAAACATATAGAAGGGATATCCTTTCATCAGATATGCTCCCTTTCGGGAAGGCAGTTAAAATAACAAGACTGTTCTCCCGGGAGGGGGCATATTGTGTTACAGAACTATTTGTACCTGAAACCGACTTCGTGCTATAATATGACAGACACAAATCAACGAGATACGGAGAAAATTATGCAGTTACGATACGAGATCCCGGACACATTCTGGAGTTTGTTCCGTTCGGTAAACCGGGAGATTTACATGGAGTCGCTGTTGGTGATCAATGAGGAATATCAGTACAGTAATTATTTTCTGACGAAAGAAATCTGTGTGCAGGTATTGAGTGATATGAATGCACAGAAACAGGTTTTGCTTCAACGGGAGGAGAACGAGACGGACTTTGACATGTTGGAGACGACAGCATCCCGCATTTTACGGTGGCTTTTAAAGACCGGATGGCTGAAGAAGATCGAAGATTACAGTACGATGACCACAAATATTGTGATACCGGATTATGCGGCGGTTTTTATTGAGGCATTTGAGCGACTCACGTCCGAAGAGCTGGAAGAAACAGAATTATATATTCAGAATGTATATGCCACACTGTTTTCCTTTCAGAATAATTCCAGAGTAAATCTGAATATGCTCAGGACGGCCCTGATCAATACAAGAAAGCTGAACAAAGCGCTGCAGGATATGCTTCATAATATGGACAAGTTTTTCGAGAGGCTTTTGGATCAGGAGTCTTACGGAGAACTTTTGCGGGAGCATCTGGACGGGTATGTGGAAGAAATTGTCAAGAAAAAGTATCATATCTTAAAGACCTCAGACAATTTTTATATCTACAAGATGGACATCAAAGAATGTCTCCGGGATATGCGGGAAAATGAAGAATGGATTGAAAGCATCCGGCAGAAAGCAAAAGCAGCAGGAGATACGAAAGAGGATGTGTTAGATCTGCTGGATCTGATCGAACGGGGCTTTGATGACATTGAACACAGGATCTCCAATATGGACAGAGAGCATTCCAAATATGTGCGGGCAACCGTGAGCCGGATGAATTATCTGTTAAGCGGAGAGACCGATACCAAGGGGTTGGTGGTGCAGCTTCTGAATAAAATTTCTGCGCAGGAAGAACCGGAGAGGCTGCTTACAGAAGCGGGAAAACGGATGAACCTGTCTTTGTTTGAGATGATTTCCGAAAAATCATTGTATAAGAGAAGAAAACAGAGGACAGACTTTATCAGCCAGATGGGACAGGATGAAGAATATGAAGATCTGAACCGGGAGGATGTGCTGAAGTTAAACCGGATTCAGATGCGCTACAGCAGACAGGAGATTGAGGATTTTATCGAAGAGCATATGGAAAACGAAGTGATGGACGCCGGAACACTTCATATTACAGAAGAGACAGCATTTGAAAAACTGATCCTGGCATATGACTACAGTACCAGAAAGAACAGTAAATATCGGGTATTGAATGAGGAGGAGACAGTCATCCAAAGTGGACAGTATCAATATCCGGCATTAAAATTTGTGCGAAGGAGACCGCAATGATCGAATATTACGAACAGCTTTCGGAAGAAGAGCAGGACGATATCAAACATGTGATCCAGACATTATATCGTCAGACCTTTCTTCTGGAACGAAAATTTGAAAAACGGACCGGGCGGATGGTTCCGGTCAGGGAGTACCGTGTATGCAGCAAGCACAGGGAATTTCTGGAGAAATATTTTGCAGTTGCCGGAATCACACTGCAGGAAAATCTGCATATGGGCGTCATGTACATCCAGGGAGAGACACTATGGGGAGAAAAGCTCTCCAGACTTGCCACAATCTATATTCTGGTGTTAAAGCTGATCTATGATGAGCAGATGGCAGCAGTGTCATCCAGCAGCCATATCGTGACCACTCTTGGAGCAGTGAACGGAAAAGCGGGAGAATTCCATGTGTTAAGCGGCCTGCCGTCCCCGACAGAGATGCGGAGGACTGTTGCATTTTTGAAAAAATATCAGATTGTGGAACCTGTGGATGTGATGGAGGAGCTGGATGAGAACAGCAGACTTGTTATTTATCCGTGCATCAATACAGTGCTGCTTGGAGATGATATCAGAGAACTATTAGAGACGTTCAGCGAGGAGGAAGACAGTGGAGACAAAACAGGCGTTCAAAGCGCTCTCGAAAATCTGCCTGAATAACTGGCATTACATAGACAGAAAAGTACTTACTCTTAATCAGGGAATCAATTTCTTTACCGGACATTCCGGAAGTGGAAAGTCTACAGTGATCGACGCCATGCAGATCGTACTGTACGCGAACACAGACGGAAGAGGATTTTTTAATAAGGCGGCAGCAGACGACTCTGACCGTTCTCTGATCGAATATTTAAGGGGAATGGTGAACATCGGGGAAAATAACGAATCCCAGTATTTGAGAAACCAGAATTTCTCCAGTACGATCGTTCTGGAGCTGGAGCAGACAGATACGAAAGAAAAGCAGTGTGTGGGAGTGGTATTTGATGTTGAGACAGCCACAAATGAGATCAATCGCCTGTTTTTCTGGCATAAAAGCGGGCTTCTGGAAAATCAGTACCGGGCGGATAAGCGCTGCCTGACGACATTTGAAGTCAAAGAATATCTGCAGCGGACATTTTCAAAGGAAGAGTATTATTGTGGTCCGAGCAATGAGAGATTCCGCAGACAGATGTATGACATTTATCTGGGTGGTCTGGATATCGAAAAATTTCCTCGTTTGTTCAAGCGAGCCATTCCGTTCCGTATGAATATCAAACTGGAAGATTTCGTGAAAGAATATATCTGTATGGAGCAGGATATGCACATTGAAGAGCTGCAGGAAAGTGTGATGCAGTATGGAAGAATGCGCGGGAAAATCGAAGAGACCATGGAAGAAATCGGGTATCTTCAGGAGATCCGGGGTTCCTATCGGCAGTATGAAGAAAAACAGGAAGAGACGGCGTCCTGTACCTATCAGATTTCCAGGCTGGAAATCCTGCATCTGCAGAGTAAGATCCAGGAACTGAATGACCGGATGAAAGAGACACAGACGGAGATTGCAGGACAGGAAGCGAAAAGAGTCAATCTGGAGAAAGAGCAGGCAGAACTTCAGAAAGAATACGAAGCAATAATTTTGAAGATTGCGGACAGTGGTTATGCAGCCATGGAAAAAGACCTGGAGAGTCTGAACGAAGCCCTGGAACGGCTGCAGAACAGTAAGGCAAGATGGAAAAAGACTGCAGATGGTCTCAAAGAGTGGAAAGAAAAAGATGTGACGCCGAATCAGACCTTGTGGGATATTGACCGGTTTGTTTCTGGAAAGATCACGGAAGGTGAGCTGGAACGGCTGCAGATAAGTCTGACACAGATCCGGGAAGAACTGGAAGAAGAGCGTCAGGAGACGGATGCCAGACTTCGCGCAGTCAAAAAAGAAGAAAAAGCGGCACGGGAAGAATTAAAAGAGCTGAAACAGGGAAGAAAAGCCTATCCAAAAGAACTGGAAGAAGCGAGATATGAGTTGAGAAACCGGCTGCATGAGAAGTGCGGCAAGTTTGTCAATGTGCAGATTCTGGCAGATCTTCTGGATGTGCGGGACGAACGCTGGCACAATGCCATCGAAGGATATCTCGGAAACAACAAGCTGCTTCTGGTCGTGGAACCAAAGTACGCGAAAACTGCCATGGAAATCTATCAGGACATGGATAAGAAGAAATTTTTCCGGGCAGCAGTTCTGGATACAGAAAAAGTACAGGAGACAGAATGGGAAGTAAAAGAAGGAGCCCTGGCACAGGAACTGATCGCAAAAGAGCCGTATGTGCAGGCATACATCAATTTCTTCCTCGGAAATGTCATCAAATGTGAAAGTATCGAAGAGCTTCGTCAGAACCGGATCGGAATCACTGCAGACTGTGTGCTGTACCACAGTTTCCGTCTGCAGCATATCAATCCGGAAAATTATACGAGAAGGGCATATATCGGAGAGACCAGTATGCGTCAGAGAATCCGCCGTCTGGAAGAAAAATGTGAGAGTCTTCAGGAGGAACGGATTCCACTGCAGGAAATGCTGGAAGAAATCCGTAGGATCTCTCAGCTGGAAGGACTGACACAGCCTCTGGAGGATTACAGACAATGGCTGTCTGATCTGCAGAAAATTCCGGCAAAGGAGGCAGAAAAGGCCAGACTTCTGGATACAATGCAGAAGCTGCGAGAGGAATCCGTTCTGGTGTGGGAGCAGCAGAAACAGGAAATCCAGCAGAAGCAGGAAGCAAAGAAAGCAGAGATTGAGGCAGTTCAGAAAACCATCTGGAATCATCAGGAAAACGGAAAACGATTCCAGAACATGCAGGTAGATTTTAATGAACAGTTAGTGCAGAAAGAAAATGAATTCCGGCAGCAGGACAGAGAAAAATATGAGCCGGAATTTCAGGAGTATCTGGAGGGCAGACAGAGCCGCAATTATGAGTACCTGATGCGGGAACGTATCAAGAAAAAACAGCCTTTGGAAGATGCGCAGGAAAAAGCATATGAAAAACTGGTAGAAGCAAGGAGTGCATATCTTCGAAAATATCCGAACAGAACCTATTCTGCAACGATCCGTGACAATGACGTGTACGAAAAGCAGCTTTCAAATCTTGAGTGCGATAACCTGGAAAAATACAGGGAAGAAGCACAGGAACAGGCGAGAGCAGCAGTGGAACACTTTAAAGTTGATTTTGTATCCAAGATTCGTTATGCAATCAAAGAGGCATATCAGAAAAAAGATGAATTGAACCGGATCATCAGCCGTCTGGATTTCGGAAAGGACAAGTATCAGTTTGTCATTACGAAAAACAAAGGTCCGGACGGACGATTCTATCGGATGTTTATGGATGACGCATTGGATATCAATCCGTCTCAGTTGAGTGACCACATGGAAAATCAGATGAACCTGTTTACCATGGAGCATGAGGAAGAATACGGAGATCTGATGAATGAGCTGATCGAGATTTTCATTCCGCCGGAGAATGCCACCAGGGAAGAGCTGGAGGAAGCCAGAAAAAATATGGATAAATATGCAGATTATCGCACGTATCTTTCCTTTGATATGCAGCAGATCGTGCAGGGAGAAAAGGATATGCGGATCGGTCTGAGCAAGATGATCAAGAAAAATTCCGGTGGAGAAGGTCAGAACCCACTTTACATCGCGCTTCTGGCAAGCTTTGCACAGATTTACAGAATCAATCTGTCTCCGAAGATCAAGCGTCCGCCAACCCTGCGTCTGGTTGTCCTGGATGAGGCATTTTCCAAAATGGATGCAGAGAAAGTAGCAAGTTGTATTTCTCTGATCCGGGGACTGGGATTTCAGGCGATTATCAGTGCAACAAATGATAAAATTCAGAACTATCTGGAAAATGTAGACAAGACATTTGTGTATGCCAATCCAAATAAAAGGCATATTTCAATACAGGAATTTGAACGAATGGAGTTTGAACAGCTGCAAGGGGAAGAATGATGACGTGGATATTGGGAAAAATTGTGGAATTGCTGGAAAGTGGTGAAACAAACTGGCGTACAGAAAAATGCGGAAGAAAAACATTGAATAACAGCGCCAAAAGCGCCAGTGAAATACCACCTTTGTATCAAGGCTGTTCACGGGAAAAAGCAATACAGGAAGCGATTGATCTGCAGGAAAAAGGACTGGTGAAGATCAACTGGCTGATCCGAGGGAGCGATATCAAAAGTCTGGTGTTTCATCTGGAAGACAGAGATCAGTTCTATCAGTTGTATCGTGAAAACGTAAAACCGAGGTTTATTCCCAAACAACAGAGATTGTGGAAGTATCAGGAATTTTTGAGAAAAGAAATGTCTGTGGTTCAAAAACCATGGATCCGGAGCTACTATGTGGATCTTCTGGAAAAATCTGAGAAAAATAATGGAAACTGGGAACCGGATGAAAGACTGAAACAAGTGCGGCAGTATGCAAAATGCTTTCGGGAACTGGATAAATTGCAGAAACTGACTTATGCGAAAGTATTTGCGAGCAATTCTCTGGAGGGATCCAAAAATTTCACGAAAGAGATGAAACAATATGTCATCCGTCAGGCCAGAAAAACCAATCCAGACAGAACAAAGCTTTTGGATGATATAGAAGTTTTGGAAGAGATTGTATTGATTCGAGACTGTTATCAGAGTATGTATATCAAAGGAGAATTGCTGCTGTATTTTGTAGATGACAGAGGAAGAACAGCCGCTGTTAATACGAAGATTTGGAAATATGGAACAATTCTGGAGGGAGAATCATTATTGCATGCAGAGCTGGAACCAGAGCAGCCACAGATACAAAAAGTGATTATCTTTGAGAATAAAATGAATTTTGTGATGGCGCCTTATGAAGAAGGAACATTATATTTATTTGTGGGTGGATATCCGGGACCGAAAGTTTGCCGGATTTTACATAAACTAAATAAGATTTCGAAAAAGAGACAGCGCCATATAGATGTATATCACAGTGGGGATCTGGATTATGGCGGAATCCGCATTTTTCAATACGAAAGAAATCAGGTTTTCCCGGATTTGAAACCATTACAGATGGATGCAGATACTTATTTACAGCATCAGCAGTATTCGTATCCGATTCGGGAAGAGACAAAAAGAAAACTGAAAAAACTGGAAGATGGAAATGAGCAGATCAAACAGCTGTTGGAACTTATTATTCAGGAAGGCAGAGGGATTGAACAGGAGAGTTTTATTGAGGTAGATCTCTGCTGAGATAATACAGAGAAAAGAGGGAATCACATATGAAATTAATGATCGCATCAGATATTCACGGTTCTGCATATTACTGCAGAAAAATGTTGGAAGCTTACGACAGAGAAAAAGCAGACAAGCTCCTTTTATTGGGAGATATTTTATATCACGGTCCGAGAAATGACCTGCCAAAAGAATATGCGCCGAAAGAAGTCATTGCCATGTTAAATGCAAGAAAACAGGAAATCTTATGTGTCAGAGGAAATTGTGACACGGAAGTGGATCAGATGGTTCTGGAATTTCCGATTCTGGCGGACTATTGTTTTTTGAATCTGAATGGACAGAATATTTATGCAACACATGGTCATGTGTGGAATCCGGGAAAGCTGCCGATGCTGAAAGCAGGGGATATTCTGCTGAACGGACACACACATATACCGGCATGTGAAAAGATTCATACGGAAGCAGATCAGAGTGTCATGTACATGAATCCGGGTTCTGTGTCGATTCCAAAAGAAAATTCAGAACACAGCTACATGATCTGTGAGAATGGTGTGTTTGAATGGAAAAATTTAGAGGGAGAGGGTTATCAAATATGGAAGAGAGATACGCGTTGCTGATCGATGCGGACAATGTTTCAGCAAAATATATCAAACCGATACTGGATGAGTTATCCAAGTATGGGAATGTCACGTACAAGAGGATTTACGGGGACTGGACCAGCACCTACAATTCCAGCTGGAAAGAGGTGCTTTTGCAGAACTCAATCACACCGATCCAGCAGTTCAGCTATACTCATGGGAAAAATGCGACCGATTCGGCAATGATCATTGATGCCATGGATATGCTGTACACAAGCGAGCTGGAAGGATTCTGTCTGGTGTCCAGTGACAGCGATTTTACAAAGCTGGCAAGCAGACTTCGGGAAAGCGGAAAAATGGTGATTGGAATGGGAGAAGATAAGACACCGCCGCCGTTTCGAAAAGCCTGTGATATTTTTACCGTATTGGAATTGCTGTTAGAAGACAGCATGCTTGAAAAACCGGAAAAAGCAGCGGCACATGCAGTTGTAGGAAAAGAGTCCAAAAAAGAGTCTGCCGGTGCAGTCTCCAAGAGTCAGATTGAAGAAGCGGTCGTGAAGATTATTACAGAAAATCAAAACAACGATAAGGAGACTGGACTTGGAGAGGTCGGAAGCCGTCTGGTCAAACTGTACCCGGATTTCGATGTGCGAAGATATGGATACAGTCTGTTGTCCAAGTTTCTGGAAACATTTCCAAAACTGAAGCTGTTACAGGATGGAACAAAAGTATCCGTGACATTGTATGAAGATAAAAGTCAGCAGGAACGTATTGAAGAATATATTATGTACCAGTTGAAACAGGCGGGATGTCAGGGAGTATCTCTGGGAACTCTCGGAAATAAGATTCGAAATAAGTTCGGGAATTTTAAAGTGAGAGATTATGGATATTCGCAGTTTCAGCAGTATATCAAAAGCTTTCCGGATGTAGATTTAAAGGATGACGGAGAGCAGAAGTGGGCAGTGTTAAGAAGATAGAGTAAAGCCAGGGGCCATTGGAATCCCCTGGTTTTACTAAGAACAAATTTATGGATTATAAATTTTCCAGAAATTTGATTGCATCCTGTACAGTTGTAAACGTTAAAGTGGATTGATATAGCCAACGGTTTCTTACGTCATTATCTTCTAATGTCGGCAAGCCTTCAATATGTTCTAACACCCAGTCACCATTGATCATAGCTGTGTTTAAATTTTCTGCTATTTTTCTAGTCATAACTGGATTTCCTTTTGTATAACCAGGACATTCATTCAACAGCATTTTCATAACATTTTCTTTTTCAGCAACATTTTGAATAGATGGACATATCTTTTTATAATGCAGTAAAAACCAGTATTCCACGCATCCTGTTGTCATTAGAAGACGTACTCGTATATTGGGCTTTTTCCTTAGTTTTTGTAAAACAGAAATTATTTTTTTATTCTTATCCCAACTTCCTGTTTGTCCATCATCGACATCAAAGAAGAACCAGATTTCGTCTGTGACTTCCGCATTATTTCGATATTTAGCTTCTTTTTTGAATTTTTTATCTGCAGTAGAAAATAATCCTTTTACCGGTTTTTGAATCACAGCTACATCTTCATATTTTTCTTTCAAGAAGTTGACATATTCTATTTCACTTTCACCTTCACAAAAAACATAAATAAGCGGTTTGATTTTTCGTTTCATTATTCAACCTCCACGGTATCTACATCTGGTATTGCACCATACTTTCCGACAAGGTATGCTTTACGAATATTATCATTTGTTCGAACCGGAAGGTGTGTTAGATTGAATAATTCGGATACACCACTTCGTTTATTTTTATCTACAAAATATACCTGGTCTTTACGTAAAATTTCCATATTTAATAATTCGGTATCATGTGTTGTAAAAATAATTTGTGCATGCCCTGGATTTGTTTCAGGACTTTGAAATTTTGAGATGATAAACTCAGCAAGTAAAGGATGAAGCTCTTTGTCAATTTCATCCACAAGTAAAACGCCCCCCTGATTTAAAACCTGTTCGATTCCAGGGGCAAGTGACATCAATCTCCTGGTCCCATCAGACTCATCAGATAATTCCAGGGAAAACAATTCGAGTTGTCCGTTTTTATTAATTCCATGATGTAAAGAAGATGTTTTAATCTCTCCGATTTTAAGATTCATTTCCGCAGATTCTGAAGAATCTTTCAAGGCTGCTGAGAATTGTTTCAAAGCCATTATCATACCTTCTGGTAAATTATCTGGAAGTGGATCAGAAGTAGATATTTCTTCATTTTTTATTTCAAAAGACATATCTTCAATCCCGACATCTGCCTGTTTCGCATAGGTCACAATCGATTTTAACATGTTTGGATTTTCCGCATGTTCCAATAATTGTCTTGGGATATCCGTATAATCTTTTGAAAAATGAATATTCTCTCGAAACCATCTCATCGCAGCAATACATGGCTGATAATTCATTACACAGGCAATAGAAAAAAACAGTTGATTGGGAGCAACTGCTTCAGAAATCATCTCTTTCTTTTTCTTTTCTCCATTTGCCGGAAAGGAAAACAGCTGCTTTTCTCTTGTAAATATTTCTGATTTTTGTCCTTTAGGTGATGCATATAAGTATTCTTTAAAAATTTCTTTTTTTGTAGCGGCAAAGCCATAGATATATTTTACTCCGTTCTGGATGTATTCATATTCAAAACCGGTAGGACATTGTTCAGAGTAGTCATTTAAGGCAAAAGCCCGTACTGGAATTTCTGCTTTTTCATGCTGTGTTTTCTGTGCATTTCGAATGAATTGAACTCCTAGCCAGAATGCACGAATAACATTACTCTTTCCACCACCGTTTTTTCCAAAAACAGCAGTCGCAGGAAGGAGTCCTTTTTTCTTATAGGGGATCAGACAATTTTTGTATTCAGAATTGCCTTTTGCTTCCATAGATAAAATATTTTCATCACGAAATGAGCGGTAATTTTGGAATTTAAATCTAATTAACATTTTATGGTACACCTCCTGTATATAAACAGTATATCCATATTTTGAGAGAAATACAAATGATTTTGTTTAAATTTATGATTTTTTCTCTTTGATTTATTTAAATAGGTTTTGCTGTCACTTTCTCAGTTCTCTTTTTCATATTTCCTCCAAACCCTCTTGACAAAACTAAAAACCTAGTGTACTATCTAACTATAGCACTGATACACAAGGCGGAAGGAGGAAGAAGATGAATTACAATGCAGAGATGCCAATCTATCTGCAGGTCATTCACGACTTGAAGAAAAAGATGATACAGGGAAAGATACTTCCCGGAGAGAAGCTTCCATCCAACAGAGAGCTGGCGGTCCTTTATAAGATCAATCAGAACACTGCAGCAAGAATCTACAGAGAGATGGAGACTCATGGATATTGTTATACAAAGCGGGGGATTGGAACATTTGTGATGGAGGAAGAGACGATGTTCGAGACGATAAAAAAAGAAATGGCAGAAGAATTGTTGAGCAGCTTTATGCATGAGATGCAGGATCTTGGATTTGAAAAAGATGATATTATCTCAAAAATTGCAGACTACAAGGAGGAGAGAAGATGATTTTAGAATGTCGTGATTTAAGCAAATCATTTTACACAAAAAAGGCGCTGAATGAAGTTTCGCTGAAACTGGAAGGCGGAAAGATCTATGGTCTGCTCGGGGAGAACGGAAGCGGGAAGACCACATGGATGAAGATCATCTCCGGTCTGACAAAGCCTACATCCGGAGAGATTTTGTTCAAGGAACATCCGTGGTTCTATGGAGATAAGGCAGAGATCGCCTACATGTCTACAGAGCCGTTTTTCTACAGTTTTCTGGATGTGAACGGAGTCGGACAGTACTATAAAGATTTCTTCCCGGATTTTGATGAGAAGAAATTTCACGAGATGGTAAGAAGGATGTCCCTGGAAGGCAAGATGAAGGTCAAAGAACTGTCCACCGGTATGACAGCAAAGCTGAAGGTGATCGCAACACTGAGCCGCAAAGCAGAGCTGTATCTTCTGGATGAGCCGTTCAATGGAATTGATTATAAAGCAAAAGAAGAGATTCTCGGGATGATCCTGGAGTCAGCAAATGAAAAAAATACCTTTGTAATTTCCACACATATGATCGATGAGATCGAAAGTTTTATCGATGAGGCAATCTTTATCAAAGATGGAGAAGTTGTGCGTCGGATGTCAGTGGAAGAAGAACGGATGCAAAGTGGAAAATCCGTGGCAGATATTTATCTGGAGATCATGTAGGAAGAACAAAGGCAGAATGAGAAAAGAGAAAGAGAGGAAACAAAATGGGACGCTTGATCAAATATGAGCTGAAAAAACAGCAGACATCCAGAAACATCATACTGGCGCTGCTTCTGGTGTTTTTACTGGCAGTTGTAGTTGGAACCTTTACAGAGAACGGGAATACAGTTGGAATCAGTGTAATGCTGGAAATGTTTGTCGGAATGTTTGTATTTTTCTATATGGGAATTGAAAGTCTGTTGATATTGAACCGTGACCTGAAAACAAAGCAGAGTCATATGCTCTGGATGGTGCCGATGCAAAGCTGGAAGATCCTGGGAGCAAAGTACATTGCAGCAATTTTACAGATTTTCTTTATTTCAGCAGCATACGTGCTGGCAGCAATAGCCTGCATTTTGAGTTTGATTGCAAAAATGGATGCATGGGAAGAGCTTTTTAAAGGGCTTCGCATTGGTGCAGAGTGGCTTTTCCAGGGAAATATGGATTGGATCACACTTATGGCAATCTTTCTGTTTTTCTTCCTTGCATGGACCTGTGTGATCGCAACCGGATTTCTGGCAGTCATTGTATCCAGAACGGTGTTGATCAATTCCAGATTTGCGGGCATTGTTTCATTCATTTTGTTCTTTGTGATCAATGGAATTGTGGAATATATTTACAATCTGTTTGCCAAATACGGACTTATGGGAATCCATAGCGGACTCTATATAGGAATTGGAGAATGCGCATTTTATATTGTTGCATGCATTATACTATTTGTGATTTCCAGTGTTCTGGCTGAAAAGAAATTAAGTGTATAAAATATGGAAGGTACAGTCTGTTAAATCGGATTGTATCTTCTTTTTTAATTTCACAACTGTCTTGTCACATGTAAAGTCTTGTGCTATAATTGTCAGCAATTAACGATAAAAATTTAACAATTCAGGATAAGTGAGGGAATACAATATGACAGTTGTGGAAGAAATCCAGAAATTAAAACAGGAAAAAAATGCAGTTATTCTGGCACATTATTATGTGAGACCGGAGATTCAGGACATTGCGGACTACATCGGAGATTCTTTTTATCTGAGTAAGGTTGCAGTTGGATTGAAAGAGCAGACCATCGTATTCTGTGGCGTGTCTTTCATGGGAGAGAGTGCGAAGGTACTGAACCCGGAGAAAACAGTTCTGATGCCGGATATGCATGCAGACTGTGCAATGGCACATATGGCAGATGCCAAAACCATTCAGAAAATGCGGGATACATATGAAGATCTGGCGGTTGTATGCTACATCAATTCTACAGCAGAGCTGAAAACACATTCTGATGTGTGCGTTACATCAGCAAATGCGGTGAAGATCGTAAAAGCACTTCCGAACAAGAACATTTTCTTTATTCCGGACAAGAACCTGGCACATTTTATTGCAGAGCAGGTACCGGAAAAGAATTTTGTATACAACGAGGGATACTGTCCGATTCACGAACACATGCAGATTGAGGAGATCAAAGCAGCGAAAGCACAGCACCCGGCAGCAGAGGTACTGGCGCATCCGGAATGTCCAAAGGCAGTGCTTGCAATTTCCGATTATGTAGGAAGTACTTCCGGAATCATCGACTACGCAACGAAAAGTGAGAAACAAGAGTTTATCATCTGTACCGAAAACGGCGTCCGCTACAAGCTGGAAAAAGACAATCCGGATAAGAAATTTTATTTTACAGAGACAGAGCCTGTCTGTATGGATATGAAGCTGATCACACTGGAAAAGGTTCTTCACGTCTTAAAAACAGGAGAGAATGAAGTTCATTTGAGTGAGGAATTGAGAACTGACTCCAGAAAACCATTGGAAAAAATGCTGGAGCTGGCAAAATAGAGTGTCTTTCATAAAAAGAGAGGCCTGCCGAAAGGAAAGAGAGTATTATGAATAAAAAAGCAGATGTTGTTATCGTTGGAACAGGTGTTGCAGGGCTGTTTTCTGCATTGAATCTTCCGGATGACAAAGAAATCATCATGATCACGAAATCAGATGCCGAGAGCAGTGACTCATTTCTGGCACAGGGCGGAATCTGTGTACTCCGGGATGAACAGGATTATGACAGTTATTTTGAAGATACGATGAGAGCCGGTCATTATGAAAACCGGAAAGAATCTGTCGATATTATGATCCGCAGTTCTGGAAAAATCATTGAAGATCTGGTAGGATATGGAGTAGAATTTGAAAAGGACGGAGAAGCGTTTGCCTACACAAGAGAGGGGGCACACTCCAGACCGAGAATTCTGTTTCATGCAGATGTGACAGGAAAAGAGATCACCAGTAAGCTGTTGGCGCGGGTAAGGGAAAAGAATAACGTAACAATTTACGAATATACGACCATGACAGACATTCTTGAGGAAAACGGAAAATGTGCGGGAATCACCGTGAAGACGAAAAGTGGTGAAGAGTCCTCTATTTATGCAGATTATACCATTCTGGCAAGTGGAGGAATCGGCGGGCTGTACCAGCATTCCACAAATTTCCCTCATCTGACAGGAGATGCACTGGAAGTAGCGAAAAAACATCACATTCGTCTGGAGCATCTGGATTATGTACAGATCCATCCGACTACATTGTATTCGGAAAAGCCGGGCAGACGATTCCTGATCTCCGAATCTGTCCGTGGGGAAGGCGCACTTCTCTATAATAAAAACATGGAGCGTTTTGTAGATGAACTGCTTCCGCGAGACGTGGTGACAAAGGCAATCCGGGAACAGATGGAAAAGGATGAAACGAATTTTGTGTGGCTGTCCATGGCGCCGATCGAGAAAGAGACGATATTGAGTCATTTTCCGAATATTTACGAGCATTGCCTGGAGGAAGGCTATGATGTTACAAAAGAGTGCATTCCGGTCGTTCCGGCGCAGCACTATTTTATGGGCGGTATCTGGGTAGACAAGAACAGCCACACGTCCATGCCGCAGCTGTTTGCAGTGGGAGAGACAAGCTGCAACGGTGTGCACGGAGCGAACCGTCTGGCAAGCAACTCTCTTCTGGAGAGTCTTGTATTTGCAAAAAGGGCGGCAAATCTTATCAAAGAGCAATGGTGTCTGGAAAAAGAACAGGCTGTATAAAATGAAAGAATAGATGAAAAATAAAGGAGAAACCAGATGAATCAGATTACAATGAAGCTTCAGGCAGATCACCTGATCTTAGAAGCGTTAAAAGAAGACATTTCCAGTGAAGATGTGACAACCAATTCAGTGATGAAAGAGGCAGTGGCAGGTGAAGTAGACCTGATCTGCAAACAGGATGGAATTATTGCCGGACTGGAAGTGTTCGAGAGAGTGTTTACCCTTCTGGATCCCGACACGAAGGTAGAGTTATATTACAAAGACGGAGAAGAAGTGAAAAACGGGCAGCTGATGGGAAAAGTCAAAGGAGACATCCGTGTCCTTCTTTCCGGAGAACGAGTTGCGCTCAACTATCTTCAGAGAATGAGCGGAATTGCGACCTATACCAATTCTGTTGCAAAACTTCTGGAAAGAAGCAAGATCAAACTCCTCGATACAAGAAAAACAACACCGAATATGCGTATTTTTGAGAAATATGCAGTTCGTGCAGGCGGCGGATACAACCACCGTTACAACCTTTCTGACGGTGTGCTGTTAAAAGATAACCACATCGGAGCAGCAGGAAGTGTGACCAAAGCGGTGCAGATGGCAAAAGAGTATGCACCGTTTGTAAGAAAAATTGAAGTAGAAGTAGAAAATCTGGACATGGTAAAAGAAGCGGTGGAAGCCGGCGCAGATATCATCATGCTGGATAATATGTCACCGGAGGATATGAAAAAAGCAGTGGAGTTGATCGACGGAAGAGCCCAGACAGAGTGCTCCGGAAATGTGACAAAAGAAAATATCGCGCGTCTGACAGAGATCGGAGTTGACTATATTTCCAGCGGTGCGTTGACACACTCCGCTCCGATCCTGGATATTTCTTTAAAGAATCTGCATGCAGTGGAATAAAGATGCAGAAAAAGAAAGAGAGGAACAGTATTTATGACAGGTTCTGAACGCAGAGATCAAATCATAAATCAGATTAAAAAAAGCAGTATTCCGGTATCTGGGGCGCAGCTTGCAAAAGAATTTGATGTCAGCCGGCAGGTGATCGTGCAGGATATCGCACTGATCCGGGCAGCGGGACATGAGATCATATCCACAAACAGGGGATATCTTCTGAATACTCCACATTCCGTGAACCGGATCTTCAAAGTGAATCACACGGATGAAGAGTTGGAAGACGAGCTGTGTACGGTAGTGGATCTGGGCGGAAAAGTGGTGAACGTGATGGTCAATCACAGGGTGTACGGTCACATGGAGGCAGAGATTAACATCACATCCAGACGAAAAGTGATGGAATTTGTAGAGGATATTAAGCGGGGAAAATCAAGTCCTCTGAAAAATATTACCTCCAATTATCACTATCATCTGATCGAGGCAGATTCCGAAGAGACACTGGATCTGATCGAAGAGGCATTACGGCAGAAAAAATTTCTGGTCGAAGTGGCCGCTGGATCGTAATAAGACAAATTTTTAAAAGGTGCAATCTTGACTTATCATTCCGGCTGTGATACGATTTTCAACGAGAAAGTGTGTATTTTATACACATATCTGGTAGAAAAATCATACGGAAAATGCAAAGACGGAGAGAGTAGGTTATCCGAAATTTTACAGAGAATTCCCGGAAGATCCGAGAAAGGATCCGATGCTGAGAGGGATGAACGGAAGATGATCGAACATGGCTCCCGAGCGGCGCAGCAAGCATGATGTGAACTGCGATGGGTTCGCCCTTTACAGCGAGAGAGTGTTTTTGGCAGCACTCACAGAGGTTTCAGCCGTGAGGCTGAGATAAATCAGAAGTGGTAACACGGTATTCACCCGTCTTCTTGGCAGCAGGAAGACGGGATTTTTTATGAAGGAGAGAAGAGAGATGGCAGACAAGAAACCATATTATATCACAACAGCGATTGCCTACACATCAGGCAAACCGCATATTGGAAACACTTATGAGATTATTCTGGCTGACGCGATCGCAAGATACAAGAGAAGTCAGGGATATGATGTATTTTTCCAGACAGGAACCGATGAGCATGGTCAGAAGATCGAGCTCAAAGCAGAAGAGGCGGGAGTAACACCAAAAGAATTCGTAGACAATGTTTCCGGAGAAATCAAGAAAATCTGGGATCTGATGGATACTTCTTATGACAAATTTATCCGTACAACAGACGAAGATCATGAAAAACAGGTACAGAAGATCTTTAAAAAACTGTACGATCAGGGAGATATTTACAAAGGGCACTATGAAGGAATGTACTGTACTCCATGTGAATCTTTCTTCACAGAATCACAGCTTGTAGACGGCAAATGTCCGGACTGCGGACGTGAAGTACAGCCTGCGAAAGAAGAAGCATACTTCTTTAAAATGAGCAAATATGCAGACAGACTGATCGAGCATATCAACACACATCCGGAATTCATTCAGCCGGTATCCCGTAAAAACGAGATGATGAACAACTTCCTGCTTCCGGGACTGCAGGATCTGTGTGTTTCCAGAACATCATTCAAATGGGGAATCCCGGTAGACTTCGATCCGAAACATGTAACTTACGTATGGCTGGATGCGCTTACAAACTATATCACAGGAATCGGATACGACTGCGATGGAAACAGCACGGAGCAGTTTCACAAATTATGGCCGGCAGATCTGCATCTGATCGGAAAAGATATCATTCGCTTCCATACAATTTACTGGCCAATCTTTTTGATGGCACTGGATCTTCCGCTTCCAAAACAGGTATTCGGACATCCATGGCTGCTTCAGGGAGACGGAAAAATGAGTAAATCCAAAGGAAACGTCCTTTACGCAGATGAACTGGTAGATTTCTTCGGCGTTGATGCAGTTCGTTACTTTGTTCTTCATGAGATGCCATTTGAAAATGATGGAGTTATCACATGGGAACTGATGGTAGAGCGCATGAATTCTGATCTTGCCAACACACTGGGAAATCTGGTCAACAGAACCGTTTCCATGACAAATAAATATTTCAGCGGAACTGTAACAGACAAAGGTGTGGCAGAAGAGGTTGATGCAGATCTGAAGGCAGTGACAGAAAGCACACCAAAAGCAGTCGAAGACAAGATGGAAGAGCTGCGTGTGGCAGATGCAATGACAGAAATTTTCAATCTCTTCAAACGCTGCAACAAATACATTGACGAGACAATGCCATGGGTACTGGCAAAAGATGAAGCGAAAAAAGACCGTCTGGAAACAGTTCTCTGGAACCTCATTCAGAGCATTTCCCGCGGTGCAGAACTTCTGGAATCCTTCATGCCATCCACCAGCAAAAAGATTCTGGAGCAGCTCGGAAATGGTCATGTAACAGAAAAACCGGAAATCCTCTTCGCAAGACTGGATCTGGAAGAAGTTCTGAAAAAAGTAGAAGAGCTGCATCCACCGGTTGAAGAAGAAAAAGAAGAGGAAGATGTGATCGATATCGAAGCAAAACCAGAGATCACATTTGACGATTTTGGAAAAATGCAGTTCCAGGTCGGAGAGATCATTGCCTGCGAAGAAGTGAAAAAATCCAGAAAACTCCTTTGCTCACAGGTGAAGATCGGAAGCCAGGTAAAACAGATCGTATCCGGAATCAAAGGTCATTACACAGCCGAAGAAATGGTTGGAAAGAAAGTCATGGTTCTCGTGAATCTGAAACCTGCAAAACTGGCAGGCGTATTATCAGAAGGAATGCTGTTATGCGCAGAAGATGCAGAAGGCAACCTTGCACTGATGACACCGGAAAAATCAATGCCGGCAGGAGCTGAAATCTGTTAAGAAAATAGAGAAAATGAATAGATCCCCCGGATTTCAGGAGAAAGAAGCCTGAGATCCGGGGGATATGCTTTTGTAAAAGTTATTTAGCCTCTTCAATCCATTGTTTTACAGCTTCAATATCAATCCCGGTCAGCTGAGCAATTTGCTCCAGGGAGTTGCCGGACTGGAATAAACGTAAGGCAATTTCCTGAGCCATTTGAGTACGACCAAGATCAAGCCCCTCCTTAATCCCTTCCTTAATTCCATCCTCAACGCCCTCTTCATATAAATCTTTCTCATAAGCCTTTTGATTAAATGATGTCAGAACCATACTGATTACCTCCGCTTTATGCTTCACCAGTACATCCCGAAGAATTCCCTTTTCAATACAGATATCCACCGCTTTCGTGACAGCGTGCTTCGGATCACTCGTTTTCTTACACTGAATCCTTACCGTATCCACAAAAATAGAATACTCTTTCAGCCGCTGGCATTTTTCCATAAGCGCAAGGTTATGTCCGTAATTGATATTCAGCATCACTGCGGTGCACTGCAGACAAGGCTGCCGATTATCGGATACAGATTCAAATGCATCCATCAATTGAAGAATCGTCTCATCTGGTTGTTCTTTTGTGCCGTTATAGAACACAAAGTATTGAGGAATCGGCAGCTTTTTTAAAGAGCTGCTGTATAAATTGATATTTTTCGTCTCAACGTATCCATCATATAATCTGGCGAGATAGATCAGTCCGCGCAATGGCATATTTGGATTATACGTGCTCTGATGTTCATAGAGATTCAGTGTCCCGCCGATCAGGAATGAAATATCATTTTTCATAGAGAGATAAACAGCGTCCTCCAGTGTATTAACTTCAAGATCATTCGGATTTTCATAGCAGGTATTATTCAATGCATTGTATAGGTCCAAAAGATCCCTCTTGTTATTGAAAACCAGGCGAAAAAGCCGATCCTTATATTTGTGATTCGGGACAGGGTGTTTCTGGTGATTTCTTTTTTTATTTTTTCTCATGTACTTTCCTCCATTATAAAAAACTTATCCTGTAGATGCAATCTTCTTATTCTTGTGTTCGGTTAAAATCAACTGAAAATCTGGCGAAACGCCGGAAAACAGACAGCTTCTAAAAGACAGAAGACAATGCTGTACAGACGACAGCTAAATGTGAAACCAAGGGGCAATCTGCAGAGCAGAAAAGCAGCCCCTTGAAAAAAGATAGTTTATTTTGCTTTTTCAATCCATTGTTTTACAACTTCAACATCAATTCCGGTCAGCTGAGCAATCTGCTCCGGAGAGTTGCCGGAATGAAGCATATGGAGAACAATTTCTTTTTGTCCAAGATTAATGCCCTCCTCAACGCCCTCTTCATATAAATCTTTCTCATAAGCCTTTTGATTAAATGATGTCAGAACCATACTGATTACCTCCGCTTTATGCTTCACCAGTACATCCCGAAGAATTCCCTTTTCAATACAGATGTCCACCGCTTTCGTGACAGCGTGCCTCGGATCACTCGTTTTCTTACACTGAATCCTTACCGTATCCACAAAAATAGAATACTCTTTCAGCCGCTGGCATTTTTCCATAAGCGCAAGGTTATGTCCGTAATTGATATTCAGCATCACTGCGGTGCACTGCAGACAAGGCTGCCGATTATCGGATACAGATTCAAACGCATCCGTCAATCGAAGAATCGTCTCATCCGGTTGTGCTTTTGTGCCGTTATAGAACACAAAGTATTGAGGAATCGGCAGCTTCTTCAAAGTGCTGCTGTATAAATTGATGTTTTCCGTCTCGACGTATCCATCATACAACCTGGCGAGATAGATCAGTCCGCGCAATGGCATATTTGGATTATACGTGCTCTGATGCTCATAGAGATTCAGTGTCCCGCCGATCAGGAATGAAATATCATTTTTCATAGAGAGATAAACAGCGTCCTCCAGTGTATTAACTTCAAGATCATTCGGATTTTCATAGCAGGTATTATTCAATGCATTGTATAGGTCCAAAAGATCCCTCTTGTTATTGAAAACCAGGCGAAAAAGCCGATCCTTATATTTGTGATTCGGGACAGGGTGTTTCTGGTGATTTCTTTTTTTATTTTTTCTCATGTACTTTCCTCCATTATAAAAAACTTATCCTGTAGATGCAATCTTCTTATTCTTATGTTCGGTTAAAAATAACTGAAAATCTGGCGAAACGCCGGAAAACAGACAGCTTCTAAAATCAGAAGCCAATGCTGTACAGACGACAGCTAAAAAGTAAATTCATTATATCTGGTTCGGATTATAATAACAATACGCAGATTATACAAAATAAACCTGGATTATTCACGGCGTAGCCGTGAAAGTGGCTGAAAGCCACATAGTTACTATATTTTAATTGAATATTGCTTTTCACTTATCAAGTGAATAAAAAAAGAGCATCCGTTTGTGGTAAAATTAAGGTGTTCAAAGCCATTAATAATACAAACAAAGGAGCCCTTCATGAGTATTGTAAACACCTTATCACTAGAAAGCAATAGACAGATTAAAATAAATTTTGATGGAGGAGATTTATCCTCCGATGCAGGCCTGCTTCTTATCAAAGAATTCGTAAGTAAACTTGACATTGATAAACTTTTCAGTCGCTCATTTAAGACTAATGATTCTGCATCATTTAGATATCACACTGACAAGGAGAATCTCCTTCAGATAATCTATATGATTATTGCAGGTTATTTTGAAGATGATGCTTCAGATGAACTTACAAATGACCCAGTATTTAAAGCAGTACTAAATAAAGATGCTTTAGCATCACAACCTACGGTATCAAGATTCTTTAACCGTATGGATGAAGATACTTTAAACCAATTCCTTACGATTGGCAGAATACTTCGAAAAAGAGTTTACAGTATTCAGATGCCACAGGCTGTTATTCTGGATCTGGATTCCACTCTTCTTGATGCATACGGTAAACAGGAAGGCAGAGCCTTTAACTTTCATTATCGGAGCAATGGATACCATCCACTTGTCTGTTATGATGGAATGACTGGGGATCTGATAAAAATCCAACTTCGTGATGGAACACAGTATTCCTGCACTGGAGTGGTTGACTTCCTGCAACTGATACTTGATGAATATCTGAATGATTATCCAACAATCCAAATTCTGCTTCGGGGTGACAGCGGTTTTGCTACGCCTGACCTTTACAAGCAGTGCGAGGAAAATGGCACAAGCTATGTCATCCGGCTGAAGGAGAATGGTATTCTCCGTGAAAAAGCATCCCATCTTGTGGATGAGCTTGATGAAATCACCAGGAATAACAAAGTTGATTATGCGGTAGTTTATGGTGAATTCATGTACAAAGCAGGTCCATGGCCTTATGAAAGGCGTGTGGTTTGCAAGGTTGAAAAGCCGGAAAACCAGATGGTTTACATGTACACATTTGTTGTCACAAACATGGATTCCTCACCAGAGTATCTCATAAAATTTTACTGCAAAAGAGGACGGATGGAAAACTTCATCAAAGAAAGCAAATCTGGTTTTGATTTCGCTTCTGTAAGTAGCCATGCTAGAATCGTAAATGCCAACAGACTTCAGGTACACGCTCTTGCGTATAACATATTTAATTGGTTTAGACGATTGGCGTTATCAGCAAACATGCGAAAACAACGCATAGATACCGTCCGTTTAAAACTGCTGAAGATTGCTGCAAAAATAATTCGTTCAGCAAGATATATCACATTCAAGCTGTGCAGTAGCTGCCCTTATAAGAATGAATTCTATGAGACACTTTCAAATATCGGTAAGCTGAATGTACAGCTGGAATAGCAACTATTAACGAACCTTGATAGCTTAACAATTGCACTCTGAACTCTGCCACAGGGATTTTATACCCTTTTGACGGGTTAATTGAGTGATGTTATGGCTGCATGGATCAATTTTTAGATTCATGGCACAGTTATCGCTTCAGATACTGTTCCGTGAATAATTTAGGATAAATATTCAGAAAATTCTGATAAAAAGTAATAATTTAAAAATTATTTCGATAAAATATAAAAAAGTGTGTTGACAAATAAAAGAGATAGTGTTATTATTAAGTCAATCCAAAAGAGATACAACAAACACACATCTCAAAAGGATATTTAACTAAAGAGCGATTCTTAATTTAGTAAGCAGTCGTTCTGTTAGATTAAAAATAAACGAACTAAGGAGGCAGAGGTCCAATGGACAGTATATCATCAGTTACATTTCAATATGTCAGTGGTACGGTAGATGCAGGTTCCTGTGAAAGAGACCTTTACCACGAAAGATAAGATCCAGTAAAAGTGAATGAAAAGATCAAATCGAAGAGATTGTAAAGCTGGATGAAAATGAAAAGATTCGACATCTACAGACGTATTGAATATAGATACCACATGTAGCCAAAGTTCCCGAACATGTGTAAAGAAACATGGATAAGGAATATCAGTTTTATATGAAGCACCCCCAGTTATAGAAAGAATAATCAAATAGGATGTTGGAATATCGTCAGATGATACTGCAGCAGCCGAAAGGTTATAGAGAGAATAACTGAAGAGAGGACTTTCATGATAGGATGATACCGATACCGAGTCGGATTTAGGTTATAGATATTGTTAAATTGAAGAACAGGAGGTTTCATATAAGCCAGTCTTAGTGAACAGACTGCTATATCAATTAACATAGGTAGAGGTCTTGCAGGAACAGAATTGAGAAGTTCCTTCGATTTATAAAATAGAATATGAAAAATTTGAATAAAATGTAAAATGCATCTTCAATGTCAATTGAGGGTGCATTTTTTTGACATTACGGGAGTCATATGGTAAACTAGAACAAACTAGGCAATGAAGAGAAAGATACCTGTAAGGTACAGACTAAGTATAATGAGGTGAGCATAGTGGACAAGTATGAATATAAGTTGAAGACAGAACAGATGCTAAAACTTATGGAAAACGGTGCATACAACAGAGCCGCTGAGATTGCTGACAGCATTGATTGGAAGCGTGTCAGAAATGTAAATATGCTGTTAAACGTCAGCAATATATATGAAAAGATCAGAGATTACCGTAAGAGTTTTGGAGTTCTGAGAGCTGCCTATCATAGAACAGAGGGGAGCAGAAAGATATTATATCGCTTGTGCACTCTTGCGATAAAGGTTGGAAATCTGGAAGAGGCAATCGACTATTGTGATGAATACGTACAGGCTGCGCCAAAAGATCCGAATCAGTACATCCTAAGATACCGCCTGTTGAGAGCACGAAGAGCTCCGATCGAGCAGCAGATCCGTGCGTTGGAGCAGTTCAAAAAAGCAGAGTATGTCGAAGAGTGGGCATACGAGCTGGCCAAGAGATATGAAGAAGCCGGGATGACAGCCGAATGTCTGGAAGAGTGTGATGATTTGATTCTGTGGTTCAGCGAAGGCAAGTATGTATACAAGGCCATGGAACTGAAGATGCGATACAAGCCATTGACTCCACTGCAGCAGGAAAAGTATGACAGAAGGCTGGAAGAAGCAGAAAAATCTTCAGAAAGAGCAGCAGAAAAACTGATCGATCTGGGCAGAATAAAAGCTGAGGAAGAAGAAAAGCGGAGAAGAGAGCAGGAAGAAGCTGCCCGCTATACAGAGGATATGCTGGAGCGTTCTGAGCAGATCGCAGAGCCGGAGAATGCCGAACTCAGTGAGGAGGAAGTGGCAGAGCAGCTGAAAAAAGCGGAGCCGCCGAAGAAGAAGCTGGGTGATACGATGAAGCTTGGCGAGGCGCTTCAGAATTTGTTCCATACAGAAAAAGAAGAAGCGCAGGAGCAGGAAGAGCTGGAACTTTCAGAAGAGGATGCGGAAGAGTACGAAGAAGACATCGAAGAATTGGCAGAAGAGGACGCAGAACCGGTGGAAGGTGATGACGAGGAGAGTACAGGGGAAGATGATTGCTCAGATCTGGCAGAAGCACTGGAAGAGATTGAGTCATTATCAGATCTGGAATTGCTGGATCAAGTGACAGAGGAAGAACCTGTAGAAGAGATTATTGAGGAGACGATCGAGACGAAAGTTAAGGAAGTTGACCTGAAAGAATTAGAAGAGCTGGCAGAACCGGAAGTGGCAGATGCAGCAGATGTGGAAGTAATCGAGGAACCTGAAGTAGCAGAAGAGGCTGAGAAGGAAGATATGGAAAAAGAATCTATTAAATTAGAAGAAACAGAAATCAAAGAGGATGAGAGAATAGACGAGCCGGTTGACGATATACTTGATATTGATGATATTCTTGCTGAGTGGGAAGCCGCAGAGGGCAGTGTTGAACCGGAAGAAGTTCCAGAAGTGAACGAAGAGGATATAGAACAGATCGAGCGCAAGCCAAAGAGCCCGATCTTATCCCCGGATATTCAGAGGATGATCGATGAGATTGAAGGTGTGATTCCGGAAGAAGAGAGTGAGGAGATTCCGGTACACACGAGTACTCCTGTTGAACCTCTTGAGAATAAGGAGGCAGCAACAGAAGAGCTTAGAATGGAATCAGAAGAGCTGACTCTGGAGGTTGACAGTGCAGAAGATTATGAAGACCTTCTGACAGAAGACGCAGCAGAGGAACTGGAAGAGGAATTCGAAGAAGAACTGGATTACGATGATGATTATGAGGACGATTACGAATCGATTGCAGCAGGGCTGCAGGAAGAGTTCAAGCCGACGCTGAGTGATGAACCGGACGATCGTGAGATCCCGGATGAAGAGCCTGTTGAGTCGGATATTCTGAGTTCTACGACACCGCTGAGCAGAAAAGAGACTGCGAAGCTGATCGCGACAGGAAAGACTGCACCACTTCCGATGGATGAGATTGCAGATGCATTATCGATTTCCGATACAGGATTTTTGGTACACAGCCGCTATGATCTGTCCGGACAGGGTGCAAAAAGAGCAGGACTGACAGAAGAACAGAAGAAGCTGTTCTCCTACTTTGTTCCGGTGCGCGGCATGAGCGAGCAGCTGGTGGATGTTCTGGAGCAGGACCGCAATTGTACGAACAGAAGAGGTACATCCAATACAGGCAACCTGCTGATCGTCGGAAACAAAGGCAACGGAAAGACGGTTCTTGCGGTTGATGTGGTCAAGGCGATCCAGAAGCAGAGAAAGATCCGTCAGGGAAGAGTTGCGATCATCACTGGAGAAGCACTGAATAAGAAGAAGATCAGTGATATCATTGCTAAGCTGTACGGCGGAGCACTGATCATTGAAAAAGCAGGAAAATTAAGCGAAAGAACAGTTGCGAAGCTGAACAAAGCGATGGAAAAAGATACCGGAGAGATGCTGATCGTGCTGGAAGAGCAGAGAAAGCCGCTTGACCGTATACTTTCCTCAAACAGAGAATTCAGAAAGAAATTTACGAGCAGACTGGAAGTGCCGATCTTTGTAAATGATGAGCTGGTTACATTTGGTCAGACTTACGCACAGGAGAATGGATATCGTATCGATGAGATGGGAATCCTGGCACTGTACAGCCGGATCGATGCGATGCAGAGAGAAGATCACGCAGTGACAGTTGCGGAAGTAAAAGACATTATGGATGAGGCGATGTCGCATTCACAAAAGGTATCCGCCAAGAAGCTTGTGAAGCGAGTTCTTGGAAAGAATACAGATGATGCAGACAGAATTATTCTGACAGAAAAAGATTTTAATATTTAGAGAAAAGTGGAAGAGAGCGATTTCTTCCACTTTTTTTGCGATTTTATACAAAAAGCGAGGAGACAATCGGGAAATCTTAAAGAAAATAGTCAGGAAAGAGAAATCATACGAAAGTGCTATTACAATTTTTTTACAGAAAACAAATGCAAATGTACTACATATAGCATAGGGTTACTTAAAAGCGAGAAATTATTGTACAAAACGTCGAGCACTGTTGAAAAATGGCGGAAATTGTAATAAAATGAAATCGATAGCGTATCTTTATAAAAATTTAATAAAGATTACGGGTTTGGGGAAGGAAAAATATTCGAAAAAGTTGAGAATGGAGAGAAACGGGAGGAGATTTTGTGAGTAAAAATTTGAATCAAACGAAAAGTGATTCGGTTCAGTTTAGAAAGAAAAGAATCGAACACTGGCAGGTCGTATCCATGGCGCTGGCAGGTTATGATGCGATTGCGATTATTCTTGCATTTTTTCTGGCGCTGTGGTTCCGGTTTGACTGCAGATATTCTTTGATACCGAAAGAATATCTGGGCAGCTATGTCAAATTTATCGGAATCTATGTGATTTTTTCATTGCTTGTATTCTGGCGTATGCATCTGTACAACAGTATCTGGAGATTTGCAAGCTATAATGAGCTGATACGAATGGTGTTTGCAACAGGCATCAGTTTTATATTCCATTGCACAGGGATGAGCATTTTCTTTGGAAGAATGCCGATATCGTACTATTTCTTTGGAATCCTGGTTCAGTTCGGACTGACACTGGCAGTGCGGTTTGCATATCGGTTTGTCCTGCTGGAACGGGACAAGCGCAGAACGACAGAAGAGCGTGCCAAGGCAAAAAAGGTGCTTCTGATCGGAGGCGGAAAGGCCGGCAGGATCATTCTGCGTGATATCAAGACGGCAAAGGAACTGAAGGATATTGTCTGTTGTATCATTGACGACAATCCGAATAAATGGGGCAGATACATTGAAGGTGTTCAGATCGTTGGAGGACGGGATGACATTATGTCCTGTGTCGAGCGCTATAAGATTGACAAGATCGTTCTGGCGATTCCGAGTGCTACGGCACAGGAGAAGCGCGATATTTTAAATATTTGTAAAGAGACCGGATGTGAGCTGAAGAATCTTCCGGGAGTTTATCAGTTCCTTACCGGAGAGATAAAAGTAAGTGCTCTGCGGGATGTTGCTGTAGAGGAACTGCTTGGACGTGATCCGATCAAGGTCAATATGGAAGAAATCCACGAGTTTATCAATGGGAAGAAAGTGATGGTGACAGGAGGGGGCGGAAGTATCGGTTCCGGGCTCTGCCGTCAGATTGCATCATATAATCCGAAGCAGCTCATTGTTTTTGATATCTACGAGAACAATGCATATGATATTCAGCAGGAGCTGAAGAAAAAGTATCCAAAACTGGATCTGGTTGTCCTGGTCGGTTCTATCCGGGATTCCAGAAGGATCAATGCGGTGTTTGAAACATATAAACCGGATGTTGTGTACCATGCGGCAGCGCATAAGCATGTGCCGTTGATGGAGGACAGTCCGTGCGAATCCATCAAAAATAATGCGATCGGAACTTACAAGACTGCATACGCAGCCATGATGAACGGCTGTCAGAGATTCGTATTGATCAGTACAGATAAGGCGGTTAATCCGACAAATATCATGGGAGCAAGTAAGCGGCTGTGTGAGATGATCATTCAGTCTTTTGACCGCATGATCAAAGAAGGTACACCGGAAAAGCTGCCGATTCTGTATGCGCATGCAGATGATGAAGACGGGTCAATGATAAAACAGGGGATTCCGAAAAATCTTAAGACAGAATTTGTAGCTGTTCGTTTTGGAAATGTACTTGGAAGCAATGGCTCTGTAATCCCGCTGTTTAAAAAGCAGATCGAAGCAGGCGGCCCGGTTACGGTTACACATCCGGATATTATCCGTTACTTTATGACGATTCCGGAGGCTGTCAGTCTGGTGCTGCAGGCAGGAACGTATGCCCACGGCGGTGAGATTTTTGTGCTGGATATGGGAAGTCCGGTGAAGATCGATACACTGGCAAGAAACCTGATCAAGCTGTCCGGTATGAAGCCTGATATTGATATCAAAGTGGAATATACAGGTTTGAGACAGGGAGAGAAGCTTTATGAAGAGAAGTTGATGGCAGAGGAAGGGCTGAAGAAAACAAGAAATGAATTGATCCATATCGGATGTCCGATTCCTTTTGAAGTCGAAACGTTTTTGAAGGAGCTTCAAACGCTGATGGATATGGCATATACAAATGCAGAGGATATCCGTGAAAAAGTGGCGGAAGTTGTAACGACTTATCACCCGGCGGGAGAACATGGAAGTGAGAAAAAAGGTGAAGTGTATGAGAGACTGCTGGGGGAAGAAAGTGAAGCTCAGCAGAAGTTGGCGTAACAGCATAGTAGGAACAGGGAATAGTTAATTGAAGAAGTAAACGGGAGTAAGCATATATGTCAATCGATAAGAAAAAGATTGGAAACATTATTAAAATTGCAGTAATCGGAACAGGGACAGCTTTTATAGGATTAAATATTATTGCAAAAAAGAAAAAAGGAGATTCTGTTTTTGAAAAAGAAGTGGAACAGAAGAATCCTTTGGAGGGAAAGAAAGTCATTTTTGTGGAAGATGAAAATGATGAAGAAAATGCAGATGGAGTCAGAGGACACTTAGAAGCTGTCGGAGAGACTAAAAAAAGTAAGGGAATTTACGATAGATACGTTAAGAGAGCCATAGATATTGTGCTCTCTTTTGGTGGTTTAGTACTGTTGTCTCCTGTTTATGCAGCAATCGCAATTGCGATTAAAATTGATGATCCAGGACCGGTACTTTTTACACAGAAGAGAGTTGGTCAGAATAAGGAATTCTTCAAGATACATAAGTTTCGCAGTATGAAGATGAGTACTCCACATGACGTACCTACGCATATGTTGGGAGATCCGGATCAGTATATTACAAGAGTTGGAAAGTTTTTGAGAAAACACAGTTTGGATGAACTGCCACAGATTTGGGATATTTTTATTGGAAATATGTCTGTCATCGGTCCTCGTCCTGCTCTTTGGAATCAGGATGTGCTGATTGCAGAACGTGAGAAATACAATGCAAATGATGTAAAACCGGGACTGACAGGCTGGGCACAGATCAACGGAAGAGATGAACTGGAAATTCCGGTAAAGGCCAAGCTGGACGGAGAGTATGTGGAAAAACTTGGAATTTGGATGGATATAAAGTGTTTTCTTGGAACAATAGGGTCAGTATTGAACTCGGATGGAGTAGTAGAAGGCGGAACTGGAGAAATGAGTAAAGCTGGTATGGAAACAGATAGAAGTGTTTCTCCGGAGAAAATGAATGAACAGATAAAAATTGGAGCGATAGTGATAGGAGTTGCGAGCGCAATTGCAACAGGAATATTAGTTTTTCTTGTAAAGGCAATCAAATTTCAAAAGGAATCAAAAGAAATAGACAAGAAAAAGTCTATATTAAAACGTGTTGTAATTTTTTTTGGAGTTTCTGAAATTTTTGCAACTATATTTATAAATGTAAAACGCAGAGTAAAAATGTCAGACTATTTTGTGAAGGATAATTCGGAAGAGCAGGATATAGAATTAGATATAATCAAGCAAGAGAATTGTAAAAAAAAGATACTGATCACAGGAAAAGGAAGCTATATAGGTGAATCGGTGGAGCAGTGGTTATTAAAAGATCGTGATCAATACGAAGTAGATACATTAGATATGTTGAATAATTCATGGAGAGATAAGGATTTTTCTGAGTATGACGTGATTTTCCATGTGGCAGGTATTGCTCATGCAGATGTAGGTGCAATAACAGAAGAACAAAAAGAACTTTACTATAAAGTAAATACAGAACTTACTTTAGAAGTAGCGGAGAAAGCAAAAAGATCAAATGTGAAACAATTTATATTTATGTCTTCCATGATTGTGTATTCTGGATGTAAAGAACGCATTATTACATCTTCAACAGAACCAAAACCATTGAACTTTTATGGTGATAGCAAATTGCAGGCAGATAAAAAATTACAAGAAATGGTAACAGATGGTTTTAAGGTGGTAGTATTACGCCCACCAATGATTTATGGAAAAGGGTCAAAGGGGAATTATCCACAGTTAGCAAAATTAGCATCTAGGCTACCTGTATTTCCAATTGTAAAGAACCAAAGATCGATGTTACACATTGATAACTTATGTCAGTTTGTGAAATTGATGATTGACAATGAAGAGACAGGTGTTTTCTTCCCACAAAATGGAGAGTATACAAATACTTCTGATATGGTACAGATGATCGCAGAAGTAAAAGGACATAGAATCATTATGATTCCTTTTGTGGATTTGTTTGTAAAGGTATTGGAAAAAGTTCCAGGCAAAATTGGAGAATTAACAACAAAGGCATTTGGAGATTCTTCCTATGAGATGAGTATGAGTGAATATAAGGAAAACTATAGGGTGAACAGTCTGAGAAAATCAATTGTTTTAACAGAAGGTACCCATCTGGAGGAATAGAAAATGTCTAAGAAAAAGCACATCTTAGTAGTAAGTCAGTATTTTTATCCAGAACCATTTCGAATCAATGATATTTGTTCAGAATGGGTAAAAAGAGGATATCAAGTAACGGTACTGACAGGAATTCCAAATTATCCACAAGGAAAATATTATGAAGGATATGATTTGGCGCATAAAAGAACGGAGGAATGGAATGGCGTAAAAATTGTACGAATTCCGTTGACTGCGAGAGGAAATAACTCGATTGGTCTTGCCTGCAATTATCTGTCATTTGTAATTTCAGGTTATATTTGGAAGTGCCTGACAGAAATCAAGGCAGATTATGTATTTACATTTGAAGTATCACCTATGACGCAAGCATTGATAGGTGTGTGGTATGCTAAAAAGCATAAAATTCCTCATTATCTTTATGTGCAGGATCTTTGGCCAGAAAATGTAGAGATTGTAACAGGAATTCATAGTCCGCTCGTGCTGAAGCCAATCGGAAAAATGGTGGATTATATATATGAGCATTGTGATCATATTTTTGCGACTTCTCCAAGTTTTGTAAAAGAGATACAAAAGCGCTGCAGGGATAAAAATAAAGTGAGTTATTGGCCACAATACGCAGAAGAATTCTACTGTCCGGTAGAAAAGAAATATACTCCTGAAATTCCAGATGATGAGATGTTCAAAATCATTTTTACTGGAAATATCGGGCAGGCACAAGGTTTGGAAATACTTCCAAAAGCAGCACAGAAATTAGAAAATGTGAAATTTGTAATTGTAGGTGATGGAAGAAACAAAGAAAACTTTTTGGCAGAAATAAATCGGTTAGATGTACAAGATAAGTTTATAATGATTGACAGACAGCCACAGGAAAAAATACCAGAGTTCTTAGCTTGCTGTGATGCAGCTTTTGTTTCTTTTATGGATAATGAATTATTCACGAAAACAATTCCAGCAAAATTACAATCTTATATGGCATGTGGAATGCCGATTATTGCATCTGCATCTGGAGAGACAAAGCGTGTTGTAGAAGAAGCAGAGTGTGGTCTTTGCAGTGAGATTGGAGATGTGGATGGATTGTGTCAGATTATTGAAAAAATGAAGGAAAAAGATTTACAAGAGATGGCAAAGAAATCCAGAGGATACTATTTGGACAATTTTGAAAAGAAAATGCTTATGGATGAGATGGAAGAGTATTTGAGATAAATGAAAGACTAAAAAAAGTAAGGGGAGTAGGAATGGCGAACATCACTGTAATTATATTAACAAAAAATGAAGAAAAAAATATAAAAGCAAGCATAAAGTCAGCAAAGCAAATTGCGGATCGCATTATTATAGTAGATTCAGGAAGTGATGATAATACAGTTGATATCGCAAAAAAACTGGGGACAGAAACTTACTATCATGAATGGTGTGGACATGCAAATCAATTTAATTGGGCATTAGATCATTGTAATATTCAAACAGAATGGGTGTTTCGTTTAGATGCAGATGAAAGGATATCTCATGAACTTGCAGAGGAAATAGAACAACAAGTGAAACATTCCGAAGGAATAGATGGGTATGAAATGCGTTGGAGAGTTTATTTTATGGGAAGATGGATTCGACATGGTGGGACACATAAACCATATTTTCTGCGAATGTTTCGATATGGAAAAGGCCGTGTAGAGAATAAATTGATGGATGAGCATATTCTGGTTGATGGAAAGGTAGAAAAATTATCAGGAGATTTAATCCATTATGATTATAAGGGATTGGATGCATGGCTCAATAAACATATCTGGTATAGTCAATTGGAATTGAAGATGTATGAAACACAACGAGAGGATACTGGTGGAAATGTAATACAGAAAAAGAAACGAGGGTTTTATTATAAATTACCCATGTTTTTGAGAGCAAGAGTTTACTATTGGTATCGTTATTATGGACAATTGGGATTTTTGGATGGAAAAGAAGGGAAGATATACATTTATCTTCAAGCATATTGGTATCGATTTATAGTAGATGCGAAATTATATGAGATTGAACATACAAGGGAGTCAAAATGAGAAAAATACTAATTTTGGCGGGAAGGTATTTACCAGGATATAAAGATGGAGGACCGCTAAGGACATTAATTAATTTAACTGACGCATTAGGTGATGAATATGAGTTTTATATCGCATGTTTTGACCGGGATCAAGGAGAGACGCAACCTTATACCGATATTGAACGAGATACTTGGAATAAAGTTGGAAAAGCAAAGGTATGGTATGTTCAACCAGGTGGTTTTACTAAAAAATTGCTTCTTAATCTGGCGGAAGATAAAGATATTATATATTTGACGAGTTTTTATGCAGAATATGGATATAAAACACTATTATTAAAAAAAGAGAAAAAAATCCAAAGCCCTGTAGTAATCGCATCTATGGGAGTTTTCTCAAAGGAAGCCTTAGCCCAAAAATCATTAAAAAAGAATGTGTTTATTGCGGGATGTAAGATGTTGCATTTATTCAATCAGACTACGTGGTCTGTAACATCAGAGTTAGAAGCAGAAGATGTAAAAAGAGTAATGGGAGAGAAAAGTAAATATATTGTAGCAGAGGATCTCCCAAGAACTCAGGTGCCTGGAAGAACAAAAAAATGGGAAAAGACAATAAAAATTTGTTTTCTTTCAAGAATTTGTGAACATAAGGGATTAGACATCCTTATAGATGCGCTCTTACAGATTCAAGGATACAATATAGAATTTTCGATTTTTGGACCGATTCAAGAGAAAGAATATTGGAATACTTGTGAGGAAAAATTAAAACAAATAGAAATATCATGGACATATAAAGGGGATGTGCCTTCAGAAGAAGTACAGAGTGTGCTGTCTACTCAGGATATTCTTGTCCTTCCAACCAAAAGTGAAAATTATGGACATGTAGTATTTGAAGCATTATCAGTAGGCTGCATCCCAATTATCAGTGATAGAACACCATGGAGTTTAGTGGAATCCTGGAACGCTGGATATGTTGTATCGAGAACCCAAGAAGCTTTTTCAAGAGCCTTGACAGAATATCTGAGTATGAGTATTGAGGATAAAAACGAAATGGTAGACCATGCTGTAGAGTTAGCGAAATATAAAGTGGAACAATCAAAAATGAAGACAGGGTATCGTGAAATTTTTGAGTTAAGAGGAAATTGATGAAGAAATTAATTATTATTTATTATCATGATATTGTAGAAAATGGCAAAGGATATAGTTATCAAAAGGTAGAAAAAGAGCATTTTGAAAATCAAATGAAATATTTAAAAGAACATGGATATCAAACAATATTGTTTGAAGATATGGAAAAATTTTTACCGGAAAAAGCTGTTCTAGTTACATTTGATGATGGATTTCAGTCGGTATATAAAAATGCAGTGCCAATTATGCAGAAATATAACATTAAAGGGAATATATTTCTTCCGACTAAATACATAGAAGAGCAGAATCCTCATTTTATGACTTGGAAAATGTTAAAAGGATTATGTGAGACAGGGCAGTTTTCTGTAGCGGCACATACGCATGATCATGTAGATATACGTACTTTAGATGATGCATCTATGAAAAGACAAATAAGAAAAAGTGAAGAATTATTAGAAACAAGATTAAATGTATATGTAAATAGCTTTTGCATGCCATATGGGAAATATGATAAAAAGAGCATAAAACTATTAAAGAAAAATGGGAACTATAAATTTGTCTTTGCATCTTTTTATGGACATGCTGGAGAAAAGAACTTAAGAAATAAATTACTGCCAAGAATAGGAATATCAAATGAAGATTCTTTGGATATTTTTGAAAAGAAGCTTCAAGGCAAAATGAATTGGAAGGGACCAATCCAAAAATTAAGACTTAAAATAGCAAATTTAAAAGGAGAAAGAATCAAACAATATGATATTGAATGATTAATATGAGTGTATGAAAGTATTATATATTTCAGGAATGTATCCAACTCCGGATTATCCGCAGAAAGGTATTTTTTGTCATGAACAGGTGAAAGCATTGAAACAAATAGGAGTAGATGTGGATGTAGTAGTACCAATGACAATTTATGATAAGGAATATAAAAAAAGAACGTGGAATTATGAAGGTGTTGAAATCCAATATATTCGTTTTTTCAAATTTCCTGGTGTGAAAAGATATGAACAAATTGGAAGATCATTGTATGTATCATTATTGCTTTCAGGAATTAATTTTAGAAAATATGATATAATCCATGCTGATGCACCATTGCCAGCAGGTGATGCAGCGTTAAGGTTATCAAACAAATATGGTATTCCTTTTATAGTTCATGGACATGGTTTAGATGTTTTTTTTGATGAGAGTTATAAAGATGCGCCAAATTGTCAAAGAATTGTAGAAGTTTGCAAGAAAGTATATAAACAGGCGGAGGCAGTGATAGGTGTAAGCCAAAAGGTGTTGGATTGTATACAAAAACGTATTGATATTCGGGAAAAGGGGAAAGTAGTTTATAATGGTGTAGACATAGATAAATTCTATCCAACAGATAAAAAAAGCGAAGAGAAATACATTCTTGCTACAGGAAACTTAATAGCATTAAAAGGTCATGATGATACAATAAAAGCTTTTGCGGAATTAAAGAAAGCAGGAATCGTGGATATTCGATTAAAGATTGCAGGAAGAGGTCCACTAGAGAAAGAATTAAAAGAATTAACAAAAAAATTGGGCATTATAGAATCGGTTGATTTTTTGGGATATGTGTCCTATGAAAAAGTCGCGGAATTAATGAGAAACGCATTTTTATTTTGTTTGCCATCGTGGTATGAAGCCTTGGGATGTGTCTACTTGGAAGCAATGGCAAGCGGGGTGCCAACTATAGGTTGCTATGACAATGGAATAGATGAAATTATAAAAGATAGTGTTAATGGATATTTAGTTCATGGAAGGAGTCATCATGAGATTTATGATAAGATGATGTTATTGTTAGAAGGAAATAATTATTCTATTATATCGGAAAATGCTAGAAGAACTATTGAAGATCACTATACATGGTCAGATTCTGCAAGAAGGTTAAAACATATTTATACACATGTGATGAGGAATATTCATGGAAATTAGAGTAATAGATCAAGAGGAAAAATTTTGTGATTTAAAAGAAAATTGGGGTACAATTATTAATAATATGAAAGTAAAGTCTCCATTTCAAACGTGGGATTGGAATTATAACTGGTGGTATTTAGTAGAGAATAGAGAATGTGAATTGTTAATTTTGGAGGCTTTTGAAGGAAAAGATGTGTTTGGATTTGCGCCATTAGTGATAAAAAACAAATCTATTGAATTTATAGGCGACAAACATTTTGACTATGGAGCTTTTATATGTGCGGAAAGAAAAAGAGAAATAATTCAATTGTTTTTTAAGCATGTTTGTGACTTGGCAAAGAAAAGAAGTTTAGATATAGTTTTAAAATGTTTGCCGGAAAAAGGTGATCAGTTAGGGATTATTAGAGAAATTATCGAAGATATTCCTCATTCCCTAGTGAGAAAACAGGTTGATACAGCTAATCTTAATTTAGAAGAATATCAAAATTTTGAAGGATACCTTAAAGCTATCAGCAGCAGTCTTCGGAAAAAAGCCATAAAGCCTTGTTTAAAAGCTGATATAGAATTTCAGATAGAAATGTATAATGATGATTTATGGAATGATATTGCTGATATTTATGATGATAGACAGAGTGATAGAATAGGAGTGTCTACATTGGAGTGGGCAAGGCCTATTGTAAAAACGTTAAATCAAGCAGGATTACTAAACATTAGTACATTAAAGTATGAGGGAAATAGGGTATCTTTTTTGATTTTCTTTGAGTTTAGTGGTAATGATTATATTTGGTTGACTGCATTTAAGAAAATTGGAAAATTCCAATTAGGTCACTATGTCAGATATTGTCTTATAGAACGAGCATATAAAAAAAATGTTGTTGTAGTTGATATGATGCGTGGTGCATATGATTACAAAAAACAATGGGATTGTAATGTTTCAAGTAATTATGAGGTGATTGTTTTTTCATCATGGTGGAAAAAAATGAAATATACAAGTTATCAAAAAGGAAGAAAATTTATAAGAAATTTAGTTTATAATAATGAGTTTTTATATAAATTTTATAAGCAGCATAGCAAATAAGGGGAAAAAATGAACGTACTAATTTTATTTGTAGAAGTTACATCTTATAATATAGCGCGCATAAGAAATGTCTACGAAAAGTGTGAAGCTATTTCGTGTGATTATGTATATTGTACTGAAAGCATTAGTGGGCATCGAACAAATGATAAATTGCCATTTAATGCAAAGGTTTTATCCGGTAGTATAATGTGCAAATTGAAACAATTGATATCAATACTTTTACATAAAAAGTATGACTTTATTGAGATTAATGGATATTCAGATGCTATTAGATTTTTTTTGATACAATATGCAAAGTGTAAGAAAATTCCATATGCAATAGAAACCGACACACAACTGCATATACCAGATAATTATATAAAAAGAACAATAAAAAATATTTATTTAAAATATATATTTCATGGCAAATATGCTTATGGATTTTCAGGCGGTACACGACAAAAGAAATTGTTTGAATATTATGGAATGAGAAGAAATAATATATATATTTTGCCAATGACAGTAGATTTGGATCAATTTTTATCAATTGCTAGACAGCATGATAAAAAATTTTATAAAGAAAAACATGGATTTAAGGATAAGAGGGTAGTTCTGTATATAGGAAGATTTGAAGATGTTAAAAATATCTCGTTGTTATTATCTGCAGTTAGTAGAATCAGTCAGAAATATAGTGATGTATGTTGTTTATTAATTGGAAAAGGAACGCTTAAATCTAAATTGGAAAAACAATGTAAAGAATGCCATATAGAAAATGTGTATTTTCAAGATTATAAATTAATGCCAGAATTAGCAGAGTACTATTGTTTAGCAGATGTATTTGTCCTTCCATCAAAATTTGAACAATGGGGACTAGTTGTAAATGAAGCGCTAGCATGTTATACACCTGTTATTGCAAGTGATAAAGTAGGAGCAGTTGACGATTTGATTCAAAAAAATACAAATGGAGATGTGTTTGAATCAGGAAATATCCAACAGTTAGAACAAAAATTAGAATATTGGTTAAATAATAGCTCAAACGAAAAAGACTTTAGTATTAATGAAAGATGGAATCATAAAGTTTATAGAGAACGTTGGATAAAAATTTTACAGGGGGTGCAAGAATGATAACTGGGAAAAAAGGGATTGCTTACAAATTCCATTATATTTTTCTTGTACTAATTTTTATCTCATTGGATTCTACATTTAACCTTCCCTATGCGCATTTATTGAGGTGGGTATATCCAATTATTCTTTTAGCTTTTATTTCAAAAGAAATGGGGAAAATAGCATATCCCAAAGGTGCATTATGGCCAGCTGTTGCAGCCATGTTTTTAATTGCTTCAGTATATAGTATCAATATCAAATATTCACTTGGAAGAGTAATTTCTTATTTAATTATGACATGTTTTTTTTATATGTTTTATAAACGTCAGCGATACAATAATACGCTTATAAATATTCCCTGGTATTTGGGGAAGATGTTTGTCATTTATGAGATTGCTAATTTTTTTGCAACCGTTATAGGAAATTCAGTTCGGGCAACAGGAATAACAGGGAATGCTAATTCATTGGGGTTATGGTCTAATATTGCATTTGTTTTTTCTGTTTATTATTTAAAAATCGAAAAAACTTTTAATAGGAAGGTTTTATATAGTATAACGGCAATAATGTCAGTATATACGGCAATTGCATCTGGTTCAAGAACATACACATTGTGTATTTTGTTAAATATTGCAGTATTTTTTATTTTGATATTCCAAAGCAAGATAAAATATCTTGTGATATTACCGATTGTTCTATTTGCGAGTATCAATATACCATCTATCATGAATTTATTGTATCAATTGCCAGGATTTCAGCGCTTAATTGAAGAGGGGAGTAGCAGAGGAGCAATTTGGGAAGCTGGAATTTCTCTATGGATGAAAAAACCATTATTTGGATGGGGATATGGAGTAAATCAGGAATTAAATTCGATAAAATATTTAGGTAATATTCCGGGATATGGAGATTATGGATTTGCATTTCATAACTCATATTTGTCTACTATTATTGAAATTGGGATAATTGGATTGGTTATTGTTTTGTTACATTATGTAGTTATTATCTGTAACGGTATCAAGGTATATAGAAAAACAAAACATATTACAGTTTTTATTGTTATTTGGATATGTATTAATATGCTGATATGTTTTATTGGTGGTTCAGCAATGACATCATTAGGCAGTACGGAAGGCTTTGTATTTTGGGGGTTACTTATGTGGCTTTATGAATATGATAATGATATTGATATATAGATTGAAATCACAGGAAAGGTGAGGTTGCTTCTGTTATTTCGTGAAATGTTGTCATTTGATTTATGAAATATTAATAGATAAAGTATAAATAGTTGTTTTAATGAGTAAAGAAGGCAAAGATCTTAACTTATTGATGAAATTAACAATATAATTTTGTATGATTTTTGAATTTACTTATTTATGGTTGAGAAATTATGTTTTACATTTAGGATATGAAAAATACTTTATTGTTAAGGAGATATAGATGGAAAATAAAAAAAATTTGCAATGGGGAATTATTCTTTCATATATAACGATGTTTGCTGGAATAATAGTATCTATTACTTATACACCATTTTTACTTCGTTCATTGGGCACACAGCAATATGGGTTGTATAATATGGGACAAGCCGCAGTTAGCTATTTAGGTCTAACAGAATTTGGATTTGGCAATGCAGTTATAAGATATTCATCAAAATACAGGGCAGAAGGAAATGAAAAGAAAGCAGAGTCTGTTTATGGATTGTTTTTGTATATTTATTCTCTATTAGCAATTATTATAGTGATTATAGGGGGAGTACTATGCCTTTTTTGTGATCAATTTTACACTGTAAGTACAGGAAGTGAAGGATATAAACAACTTCGTATTATTATTATTATTATGGTTGTAAATCTTGCATTAACCTTTACCATGACACCATATAGTTCGATTATTACTTCTTATGAAAGATTTTCTTTTATTAAGATTACAAATTTAATTTATACAATATTGAAACCCGTAGTAATGATCCCGTTGCTTCTTTGGGGATATAAAGCGATTGCTTTATCAATAGTAACATTAGTGTTGCAGCAATTTCTTAATTTAGCAAATGTAATTTATGTAAAAAAAGTATTACATATTAATATAAATCTAAAACGAAAAGAAATGAATTTTGATATTTTAAAAGAAGTTCTTAGCTATTCTTTTTTTGTTTTTTTGGGATCTATAGTAAGTCAATTAAATAATAATACAGATAATGTGATACTTGGAATTATTTCTGGAGAAGAGGCAGTTGCAGTTTATTCAGTTGCATATTTGTTAAATACATATATTCAGCAAGTGCCAGGGACAATTTCAAGTGTATTCTTTCCAAGGGTGACATCAAAAATTGTAAAAGGTGAGAGCATGCAAGAAATGACAAATATGCTTATTAAAATTGGGCGTATTCAGTGCTATTTTGTAATGTTGTTAATTAGTGGGTTTATATTGTTTGGGAGAGAGTTTATCGCTTTGTGGGCTGGAAAAGATTATAGTATAGCGTATGCAATAGTTTTAGTTCTAATTATTCCAGCGGCAATACCTAATATGCAAAGTATAGGTGTATTAATTATGCAAGCAATGAACAAGCACCAATTTAGAGCAATATTGTATCTTATATGTGCAATTTTGAATGTTTGCATGAGTATACCTGCAGGAATAAAATATGGACCTTTAGGATGTGCAGCATGTACAGGAATTACAACATTTTTGACAAGCGGAATGATTTTGAATTGGTATTATAAGTCAAAGATCGGTTTAAATATAAAACAATATTGGAAAAGCATAGGTGGACAATGTATAAAGACTATTCCGATTTTGTTGGTGGGAATTGTATTTAATTATTATATTACGGATTATAATTGGGTAAGCTTTTTTATGAAAGTAATATGCTTTTCATTATGCTATATTATATATATATATTTAGTAACAATGAACCATTTTGAGAGAAATTTTATAAAAGAAATTTTTGCTAAGATTAGAATAAGGTAAAGAGGAACTATTATGAATATAGTGAAAAGTATAAATAGCAGATTAAATGGGATCAAACAAGATTTTAAGAGTAGATATTGGGAATATGGCAATTATTTTAAAGATCAAGTAGTATGGGAGCAATCAATTCTATTTGAATCATTTGGTGGTTTAAATTTTCAAGGAAATCCATATTACATCTTTAAAGAAATTTTTTTGAATAATAAATATAAAAAGTATGATTTATATATTTCACACCAGTGTCCAGAAAAATTAAAAGAATATCTTAACAATATTAAATTATATGATAACAGAGTAAAAGTTATTAAAATACATTCAGACGAATATAGAAGAGTTTTATCACATTGTAAGTATTTAGTTAATAATGTATCTTTTAATATGAATTTCATAAAAAAAACAGAACAAGTTTATTTGAATACATGGCATGGGACGCCGTTAAAATGTTTAGGAAGAAATATACAAAATGATCCATTTGAATGCAATAATGCTCAAAGAAATTTTTTACTATGTGATTATTTGCTTGCACCGAACAAACTAACTAGAAATGTTTATGAAAATGATTATATGGTTAGAGGAATTATGCATGGGCAAATAAAGGAGCAAGGATATCCAAGAAATTCCATATTTTTTGATCAAAATAAAAGACAATCAATTAAGAAAAGATATGGATTGGAAGGAAAAATTTCTATTTTTTATATGCCAACTTGGAGAGGAACTGCCAATGGTATTGATGATGTAGATCAAGTTAGTGAAATGGAGAGACTGGCAAAAGAACTGGGTGAAACGTATAAAGTATTTGTGAAATTTCATCCTGCCATGCAAAAAGAAGGAGCTAAATTTAAATATTGTTTAAATATGCCAGATAATATAGAAGTGTATGAATTCCTAAATGGTATGGATATATTGATTACGGACTATTCTAGTGTGTTTTTTGATTTTGCAAATTCAGATCAAAAAATTATTTTATACCAATATGATCAAGAACAATATTATAAAAGTAGGGGAATGTATAGTGAGGTTGCAAATCAATTGCCATTTCCAATTGCATTTACATATGAAGAATTAAAGCAATATATAAAAACGGAAGAGAGTACTATTTATACAGAATTTAAGAAACAATTTTGTCCATTTGATTCTTTGAAATCCACAGAAGAAGCTATACAGTTGTTAATGAATTTTCCGGAGCAAGCAATAGGAAGAATGCCTGTAGATTTATATATTATTGATTTTTTAACTACAGATGAAATGCTTTTAAAGATGGCTGAAAAAATAAAAAATAAAAACTTCCGATTTGTATTTATACCTAAGCGTAGTAATAAAAGATTCAGTAATATTACCTGCTTTGATAAAATTAATTATTTGATATTATATCCAAATAGTAAACTTACTATAAAAGAACGGATTATCTACTTATTTAGTGCTTTAGTTAATACAAAAAAGCATTTATATTATATGAAAAGGGAACAAAAAAGATTATGGGGTGCAACAGATATTGGTCATATTTATTCAAAGACAACACATGTACCTATAGCAGTAAAGGCTCAACGAGAAGAGTGGCCTAATTATTTATAAAAAGAAAGAGAGTGTGTAAAATAAATTATGAAGCGTGTAATTACATATGGAACTTTTGACTTACTCCATTATGGACATATTAATTTACTTAAAAGGGCAAAAGAATATGGAGATTATCTTATAGTTGCTTTATCAACAGACGAATTTAATTGGGATGAAAAAAGAAAAAAATGTTATTTTACATATGAACAAAGAAAAAAGCTTTTAGAGGCTGTTAGATATGTAGACTTGGTGATTCCAGAAGAGAACTGGGAACAAAAAATTTTAGATGTTAAAAAATATGATGTAGATACATTTGTGATTGGGAATGATTGGGAAGGAAAATTTGATTTTTTGAAGGACTTATGTAATGTTGTATATTTACCGAGGACACCTGAAATTTCCAGTACACAGATTAAAGAAGAACTAAAGAAAAAAGGTAAATAAAATTAATATGAATAAAAAAATTAAAATTTTTTTAGGCGGCTATGTGAATTTCCCTAATGCACAAAATGTGAATTGTGATAATATTGCAAGATATTTGGATAAAGAAAAATTTGAAGTGCATACGATGTACACAAATAAAAAGGCAATCGATAAAAAGGTATATAAGGATCAAGATATACATTTACATAAATTAATTCATCATCGTTTCATATGGTATTGGAGTAAATATCTAACAATGCTTTTGGGAAATTACGATGTTTATTATTTACCTAAAGTGGAGAAAACGGACAAAAGGTTTTCTCAAAAACATAAAAATAAAATATGTATATCATCTGTTGAGGGAGTAATCACTGAGAGCACTAACAACACGGAACAATTTAAAGATTATTATATAAAAGATATGACAAGTTTTTTTTCAATTAGTAACTGTATTGCTGATAGTGTAAAAAAATATTGGGGGATTCAAAGTGAAGTAATTCCTCTTGGTACGATACCGATTGGAAAAAAAGTAGATGAAAAAAACAAATTAAAGAATATTATTTGGGTGGGAAATGTGAAGGCAAATAAGCGTCCACAATATCTGGTGAATATTGCTAAAACATTTTCAAATCTTCAATTTAAAATGATTGGAGATGGAGATATGTTGGAAGATATGAAGAAGATCTGTATGAGTGAAAATATAAATAATCTTAGATTTTATGGACGCATTCCTAATAGTCAGGTGTATCAAGAAATGGAAGAATGCGATTTGTTACTTATGACATCGGAGTATGAAGGATTGCCTAAAGTTATTCAAGAAGCAGCTCAAATGAGACTTCCGAGTATTTATATTAATGAAAATTATAATGTGGATTTTATAACTGATGGAATTAATGGTTTTGCAGTATCTGATTTAGAAACAATGCAGGAGAAGATTCAATTTTTATTAGATGATCCAACAACATATCAGAAAATGTCTAAAGCTGCTTATGAAAGTATTCAGCCATATACATGGGGAAATGTGATTAAGCAATATGAAAAATATTTTGAGAAAATATATGAAAAATCTCAAAAAATGGGAGTATTATAGTAATTGGAGCACGGATTGTAGGAAATATTACGGTAGCAGATACAGGGGGAATAGGTGCGAATTTTGTTGTGACAAAGAGTGTTGAGGAGCAAGGAATTACAGTTGTAGGTGTTCCAGCAAAAAATAGTAATGTTGATTCGAAAGACTATATTTAATAATAAGTACCGAGTGAGGATGTATGGGATTAGAAAAGCTATATGATTTTGAAAAAAAATATTCTTTTTTATATGAAATAGAATGGAATGGTGTGCCAGTTTATACATGTTTTCGTGATTCAGTATCTTTGATATTATCAGGAGAAGCAAATAATAATGAAGCAGAATATCAGGTGGAAAAAGGGAAAATTTATCTGCGACGTATTTGGGATAGTTTTTGGAAAATTAGAAAGTTAAAAAAAGCAAAGACATTAATTTTTACATCAACTATGTTTCGTAGAGATTATGGGAGAAATTTGGCAGCAGAGTACTTAATGGATAAATATCCAGATGGGGTGGTGTTTGAATGGCCATCGAGAACAGACTTATATGATATAGCTTATTTTCAAGATGACAGAAAAGATAGATATTGTCCCTTAGATTTTTATATATTACTATATAAATTTTATGGGAAATTACATAGAAAGGAAGCTGTTAAATTGGAGAATGACTGCAGAGAGCAGTTAAAACATTTTTTTGCAAGGGCTAAAGAGCCAGAAAATTCTTATGAAAAAAAAGTTATTTCATTATTACTTCGTGAAATGCCGGTATCTTATGCATCGACTGCAATTTCTCAAAGAGTATTTGCGAAACTCTTTAAGAACTATGATAATATACAATATGCTATTGATTTCTGGGGGAGTGCCAGAGAAAATATTATTCCAATTCTTTCAGGGCAATTTGAAGCAATAGAATTACAACATGGAATTATTACAGCATTTCATCCAGGATATATATATCCTTCTGATGCGAATAAAAAGTGCAAACGATTTTTTGATAGAACAATGCTTCTTTATGGCGAAGCAACAAAAAAACTTTTGATGGAAAAATCAGTGTTTACTGAAGAACAAATAGAGGTAATAGGAAATCCGAGAATTCTGAAGTATAAGCAGGAATTTGGGGAAAATAACGAAAAGCGGCAGTATATTTTATTTACATCGCAGCCATTTGAGCAGGATGTGAAAGGGGCAACTTACTATAGTGAGATGATCCCTTTTTTGCAGAGCATTCAAAAACAGTTGGAGACAGATGATAAATGGAGAAAATATCAATTAGTTATTAAATTACATCCGAGAGAAAACAATGGGATAAAAAATAGATATAAAGAAAGTATTCCTGAATGTGAAGTTTTTGATAACACCACACCATTATATGAGTTGTTAGGAAAAAGTTTTTTACATTTGACTGCGAATTCTACAACGCTATATGAAGCTGCACTTTTTGATACACCGACAGTTTTATTACCTTATCAAGGATATAAACCAGAAGAAATTTTTGGTTTCGATGTAAAAATAACTAATGATATATTGCCAAATGAATTGGTTGATACAGAAAAATATAGAGAATATTTATTTTATTTGAAGGATCAAACATTGAAGTACATGTAAGATGTCAAATTGAAAAGAGGAGTAAAGATGGAGAAATTAATACTGATTGGAGCGGGTGGATATGCAAAATCAGTAATAGATTCGATTGATTATTTTAATTATGAGTTGGTTGGATTTGTTGATGAATATACAAATGAGAATAGACATTTGGATATACCAATTTTAGCAGCCAGTATTGATGAATTAAAAAATCCTGAGAAATATGTTTATTTTATTGCTATCGGAAATAATAAAAATAGAAAAAGATGGTATGACACATTAAAAAAGAGAAAGTTGCGTTTAATTAATGTGGTAGACAGATCTGCAATAGTTTCATCAAAAGCAACCTTAGGGACAGGGTGTTTTATTGGAAAGTTTGCTGTGGTAAATAGTAAAGCTGTAGTTGGAAATGATTGTATTATAAACACAAGAGCTCTTGTTGAGCATGGATGTTTAGTTTCAGATCATGTGAATTTATCAACGAACACTGTAATTAATGGTGATGTCGAGGTTGGGACAGGAAGCTTTATAGGTAGCAGTTCGGTGACAATCGGACAACTAAAAATCGGAGAGTGGTCAACTGTTGGTGCAGGTGCAGTAGTTATTGAAGATGTGGAGAATGGTGTAACCGTGGCAGGGGTTCCAGCAAAAGTAATTAATAAAGGAGCAATGTTAGGATGAAACATGTATTTATTGTAGCGGAAATTGGTTGTAATCATAACGGGAGTAAAGAATTAGCAAAAAGAATGGTAGAATCAGCAAAAGATTGTGGTGTGGATGCTGTTAAATTCCAAACTTTTAAGGCAAAGGACTTGATATCTTGTTATGCACCAAAAGCAGAATACCAGAAAATTACAACTGGAACCTCAGATTCACAGTTAGAAATGACTGCAAAATTAGAATTGTCTCATGAAGACTTTTTAGAATTAAAGGCTTATGCGGAAGAAATAGGTTTAGAAGTATTTTCTACTCCGTTTGATATTGGATCAGTCGAATTTTTAGATTCTATTGGACAAAATTTATGGAAAATACCTTCTGGAGAGATTACAAATTTGCCGTATTTGAATCGAATAGGAGCTATTAAGAGGGAAGGAAAAAAAGTTATGCTTTCTTCTGGTATGGCAACTATAGAGGAAATAGAAAATTGTATTGAGATTTTAGTAAATGCAGGAACAAAAGAATGTGATATCATTCTTCTTCATTGCAATACGGAGTATCCTACACCAGATAAAGATGTGAATATATTAGCAATTAATGATTTAAAGAAGCATTTTCCAAATGTTAAAATTGGATTTTCAGATCATTCGGTTGGATATACAGCTGCAATTGGAGCCGCTGTTTTAGGAATTGATTTAATAGAGAAACATTTCACATTGGACAAGAATTACGAAGGACCAGATCATAAGGCGTCAGCAACACCGAATGAATTGAAAGAATTAGTTCAGAATGTTCGAAGAGTTGAAGTGATGGCGGGAAGTGATAAAAAAATTGTGACAGATTCTGAAAGAAAGAATAAAATCGTAGCAAGAAAGTCTATTGTAGCATTGAAGAAAATATCGGTGGGTGAAATTTTTACGGAAGATAATATTACATGTAAAAGACCTGGAAATGGAATTAGTCCATTATATTGGTATGAGGTATTAGGCAAAGTTGCAGAACGAGATTTTAATGAAGATGAGTTGATCACAGTTTCCGGATTTGAGTGGCAGGAGTGTTAAAAAGTAAGGCATGGTCTGCATTTGTCCAGAAGAAGGACATAGCATACTTCAAGATATTTGAAAAGGAGATTATTTAATCATGAAGAAAATTGCAATTATTCCGGCTCGTTCCGGCTCGAAAGGATTGAAAGATAAAAATATAATTGATTTATGTGGGAAGCCGTTAATTGCATATTCAATAGAAGCAGCGCTTAAAAGTAAAGTTTTCAATAAAGTGATTGTTTCAACAGATTCTAAAAAATATGGAGAAATAGCGGAGCAATATGGTGCGGAGGTATTATATAGGGGAGAGGCATTATCTAATGATAAAGCAACATCTTATATGGTAATAGCTGACGTGTTAAGTAAAGTAGAAATAGTGGACTATTTTGTATTGTTACAGCCTACTTCCCCGATGAGAGATGAATTACATATAAAAAAGGCTTGTGAAATGTTTGAAGAGTGTATGCAGGAATATGATTTCCTTGTTTCAGTAAAGGAGGCTGAGCATTCTTCGGTTCTCGTGAGACCAATTGAACAGGATGGAAGTTTAAAATATTTTGATACTGATTTTTCAAATTACCGGAGGCAGGCATATAAAGAATATTCCCCAAATGGTGCAATTTTCATTGGTAAACCCAAGGAATATTTAAACCACAAACATTTTTTTGGCGCTAGAAGTATGGCGTATATCATGAATACATTTGATTCAATTGATATTGATACTTCTTTGGACTATGAATTTGCAAATTTATGTATGAAGAAGAAATTACAGGAGAAAGTCTTATGAAAAAAATAGCTTTTGTAACAGGATCAAGAGCAGATTATGGAATTGTACGTCGATACCTTGATCTATTAAATAAAGATGACGATATTGATTTGAAAATATTGGTTACTGGTGCACTTCTTAGTGAAACATATGGTAATCAAGTTAAACTAATTTATGAAGATGGATTTGACATTGCAGCAGAAATCAAAGTGGATTTAGATTCATCATCAAATAAAATGATCCTTCACACTATGGCACAGACAATGGAAGGATTTGCAGACCATTTTGCAACAAATAGATATGATTTACTTATTATTTTAGGAGATAGATATGAAATGCTGTCAGTAGCAACAGCTGCAGCAATGCAACAACTTCCTATTTTACATATTCATGGAGGAGAAGCTACATACGGTAACTATGATGAATTTATTCGTCATGCAATAACAAAAATGAGTTTATATCATTTTACAGCCACTGAAGAATATAGAAAAAGAGTTATTCAGCTTGGAGAACAGCCGGATAAGGTATTTTATTTAGGTGCGCTTGGAGCAGAGAATTGTTTATATATGGATGAAAAAAATGTGCCTGATTTTGTGAAATGTTTACCAGAGAGAAAATATTTTGTGATACTATTCCATCCGGAAACACTTACTAATAGAAGCACTTTGGAGCAGATAAAAGAACTTTTATGTGCGATTTCTAAATTTAAAGACTATCAATTTGTATTTCTTGGAACAAATGCAGACACTCATTCTGACATAATTAGAAATACCATTAAATTATTTGTTGAAGAAAATGATAATACATTGTATTTTGAAAACCTTCATCCAGATGCATACCATTATTTATTAAAAAAAGGAATTTGTTTAATAGGAAATTCTTCTTCTGGAATAATTGAAGCACCAAGTTTAGGAATTTATACGATTAATATTGGAGACAGACAGAATGGGAGAGTACGTGGAAATAGCGTAATTGATATTAAATGTGAGTCTACTGATATAGGAGAGGCAATAGAAAATGTACTATCGTATAATACAAACATAGAAAAGATAGTTAATCCTTATTATCAAAAAGATACAGCTTGTCATTATTATACAAAAACCAAAGAATTGTTATCTGGACTTGAAAGTGATATAAGCGAACCAAAAAGATTTTATGATATATAGTTGATTTTGGGTGTATGTATGGCATATTAGCATTGGCAAAAGTGGTTTAGATAATTACTTATTTTTAGGAGAAAAGATATTATGAGTGTATTTAAAGATAAAACATTGATGATCACAGGTGGAACAGGTTCTTTCGGAAATGCTGTTCTCAATGGATTTTTAGAAACCGATATCAAAGAAATCCGTATTTTCTCACGTGATGAGAAAAAGCAGGATGATATGAGACATGAATTTCAGGCAAAAATGCCGGAAGCATCAAATAAAATTAAGTTCTTTATTGGGGATGTTCGTGACTTGGCCTCTGTAAAGAATGCAATGCACGGGGTAGATTATATCTTCCATGCAGCAGCTTTAAAACAGGTTCCATCTTGTGAGTTCTTCCCGATTGAAGCAGTAAAGACAAATGTTCTTGGTACAGAAAATGTATTGACTGCAGCAATCGAAGAAGGTGTAAAATCTGTAATCTGTCTTTCTACAGATAAAGCAGCGTACCCTGTCAATGCAATGGGAACAAGTAAGGCAATGATGGAAAAAGTCATTGTAGCCAAATCAAGAACAGTAGATCCGGAAAAAACAAAAATCTGCTGTACTCGTTACGGAAATGTTATGTGCTCCCGTGGATCTGTAATTCCTCTTTGGATCGAACAGATTAAAGCAGGAAATCCAATCACAATTACAGAACCTTCTATGACCAGATTTATTATGAGCTTAGAAGAAGCAGTAGACTTAGTGTTATTTGCTTTTGAAAATGGGACAAGCGGAGATATTTTAGTACAGAAAGCTCCGGCATGTACGATTGAGGTGTTAGCAAAGGCAGTAACAGAATTGTTTGCACCGGGACATGAAATTAAAGTGATCGGTATTCGTCATGGTGAAAAAATGTACGAGACATTACTTACAAATGAAGAATGTGCTAATGCGATTGATATGGGTGAGTTCTACCGTGTGCCATGTGATAAGAGAGACTTGAATTACGATAAGTATTTCAAAGAAGGTGATGTGGAGAGAAACATATTAACAGAATTCAATTCCAGCAACACAGAATTACTGGATGTGGAGCAAGTAAAAGAGAAGTTGTTGACACTGCAGTATATCAGAGATGAATTAGCGGAGTGGGAGAATCGATAATGAACATTCTTATAACAGGAGCAAAAGGCTTTGTTGGAAAAAACCTTGCAGCCAACTTATATTGCATCAAAGATGGTAAAAACAGAACACGAGATCTTACAATCGAAGAGATCTTTGAATATGATATTGATACAGATGAATCTCTGTTAGATACATATTGTGAGAAAGCAGACTTTGTTTTCAATCTTGCGGGGGTGAACCGGCCAAAAGAGCAGTCTGAATTTATGGATGGAAATCTTGGATTTGCATCGAAATTGTTGGACACATTGAAAAAGTATCACAATACCTGTCCGGTGATGCTTTCCAGTTCCATTCAGGCAACGCTGATCGGACGCTATGGACAGTCTGATTATGGAAAGAGCAAGCTGGCAGGAGAAGAGTTATTTTTCGAATATGGCAAAGAGTGCGGAGCAAAAGTGCTGGTGTACCGTTTCCCGAACCTTTTTGGAAAATGGTGCAGACCGAATTACAACAGTGCAGTTGCTACATTCTGCAATAACATCGCAAACAATCTTCCGATTCAGGTGAATGACAGAGCGACAGAATTAGAACTTCTCTATATTGATGATCTGGTGGAAGAGATGTTGGATGCTTTGGAAGGAAAAGAACATCACTGTGAATATCAGGAGCTGGATCCGGTGGCAGATGAATCCGGAAAGTACGGTTATGTGCCGACAACCCACAAGGCAACACTGGGAGAAATTGTAGATTTACTGGAAATGTTCAAAAATCAGCCGAAATCTCTCCTTATGCCGGAAATTCCAAATAATTCTTTTGCAAAGAAATTATATTCGACATATTTGTCCTATCTGCCAAAAGAGGAAGTCAGCTTCCCTCTTAAGATGAATGTGGATGACAGAGGAAGTTTTACAGAGCTGTTGAAAACAGCAAATTGCGGACAGTTTTCTGTGAATATTTCGAAGCCGGGAATTACAAAAGGAGAACATTGGCACAACAGCAAATGGGAATTCTTTATTGTAGTATCTGGACATGGATTGATCCAGGAGCGAAAGATTGGTACAGATGAAGTGATTGAATTTGAAGTGTCAGGAGAGAAGATTGAGGCAATCCATATGCTTCCGGGCTATACGCACAATATTATCAATCTGTCAGAAATAGAAAACCTTGTAACAGTGATGTGGGCAAACGAACAGTTTGATCCGAATCATCCGGATACATTTTTTGAAAGGGTGAAAAATTGATGAGATTGATTATTTTAGGAGCAGGTGGATACGGAAAGACAGTTGCGGACATTGCAAGGCAGTCCGGGAAATATGAGCAGATTTATTTTCTGGATGACGGTCAGGAAAAGTCAGATCTGATATTAGGGACATGTGCAGAGTTTCTGAAATTTGCCGATGGGAATACAGAGATGTATCCGGCATTTGGAAATAATGAAATGCGCCTGGATTGGATGGAAAAGTTATCTGATGCACAGATTGTACTTCCGCGATTGATACATGCCACAGCTTATGTAAGTCCAACTGCAGAAGTGGAAGCCGGGACAGTTGTATTGCCGCTTGCGATCATAAACACAGATTGTCGGATCCAATCGGGCTGTATTATCAATTGTGGTTCGATTGTAGACCATGGATGTGTGATCGAAGAAGGCGTACATATTTCTCCGGGGACTGTGATCAAGGCAGAAAATCGGATTCCAAGAGCAACAAAAATTGAGGCGGGCGAAGTGGTTCCATTGCGAGCATACCCGCTGTGAGGGAGAATAGAATGAAAACAGAAGTGACATTTAAGAATAATGGGAAACTGAAATTATTGATCATTGTAGGGACTCGTCCGGAGATTATCCGCCTGGCAGCAGTGATCAAAAAGTGTCGGAACTATTTTGATACCATTCTGGCGCATACCGGACAGAACTATGACTACAACTTAAACGGTGTATTTTTCCATGATCTGGAGTTGGATGATCCGGATGTGTATCTGAATGCAGTGGGTGCAGATCTCGGAGAGACCATGGGAAATATTATTTCCGAATCTTATAAATTGATGGCAGAGATAAAACCGGACGCAGTACTGGTTCTGGGTGATACGAACAGTTGTCTGAGCGTGATCGGGGCAAAGCGTCTTCATATTCCGATTTTCCATATGGAAGCAGGAAACCGTTGTAAAGATGAGTGTCTTCCGGAAGAGACAAACCGCCGTATTGTAGACATTATTTCAGATGTAAATATGGCATATTCAGAACATGCCCGCCGTTATCTTGCGGACTGCGGATTGCCGAAAGAACGTACTTATGTGACAGGCTCTCCAATGGCAGAAGTGCTGCATGATAATCTGGAAAAAATCGAAGCATCCGATGTACATGCCCGTTTGGGATTGGAAAAGGGAAAATATATCTTGCTCTCTGCACATCGTGAAGAGAATATTGATACAGAGAAGAACTTCTTATCTCTCTTTGAGGCAATCAACAAGATTGCAGAGAAGTACGATATGCCGATCTTATATTCCTGTCACCCAAGAAGCAGAAAGAGACTGGAAGCATCCGGTTTTCAGCTGGATAAACGTGTCATTCAGCATGAACCGTTAGGATTCCACGATTATAACTGCCTGCAGATGAATGCATTTGCCGTAGTATCAGACAGCGGAACACTGCCGGAAGAAAGCAGTTTCTTTACATCCGTAGGTCATCCGTTCCCTGCGGTTTGCATCCGTACTTCCACAGAAAGGCCGGAAGCGCTGGATAAAGGCTGCTTTGTACTTGCCGGAATCGACAGCAATTCACTGGTACAGGCTGTGGAGACAGCAGTAGCGATGAATGAAAATGGAGATTATGGAATCCCGGTACCTGATTATGTAGAAGAAAATGTGTCTACAAAAGTTGTGAAGATCATTCAAAGCTATACAGGAGTCGTGAATAAAATGGTGTGGAGAAAGTTTTAAGAGTGTGAAAAACTGTTCACTATATAAGGAGAATCATCGATATGCAAGAATACTCAAGAATTCTGATTGAAGAATTGAGAGAAGCACTTCAGGATTTGGATGATTTTTTGTTTGGATACTAAGTCACTTATCCGGAGGAGCGTCTTATCAAAGCTAAGAAAAGTGTATTGACTTCATAACCGGGTTTGCTATAATCATCTTATAGAATTCCTCTGCCAATGGAGGAATAAAATGGGAAGAACAAAACGATTAAAGGAACTCACGATCAAAGATAATTTTATGTTCGGCGCAGTGATGATGGACGAAGATAATTGCAAAGGTCTTTTAGAAAGAGTGTTGGAGATACAGATCGATCGAGTGGATGTCAGCAAAGAAAAAAGCATAGTGTATCATCCGGAGTATAAAGGTGTTCGCCTGGATGTGTATGCAAAAGATGAGAAGCAGACGCGTTATAACGTGGAAATGCAGGTGGAGAGAAAGCCGGCACTTGGAAAGAGAAGCCGTTATTATCAGAGTCAGATGGACATGGAGATGTTGCTGACCGGAGAAGATTATACGGAACTTCCGAATACCTATGTTATTTTTATCTGTGATTTTGATCCATTTGGAAAAGACCAGTATCGCTATACCTTTCGGACAACGTGTCAGGAATCTGAAAATGTGGATTTGGAAGATGGGCGAACCACTGTGTTTTTAAATACCCGTGGAAAGAACGAAAGTGAAGTTCCGGGAGAATTGGTCACATTTCTGCAGTACATGAAAGAGGATCTTGAGGGAAGCGAAAAGGAGTTTCACGACCCATATGTGGAGCAGTTACAGAAGTTTATCCGCAACGTTAAGGGAAGTCGGGAGATGGAGGAACGCTTTATGATTTTTGAAGAGATGCTGAAAGAAGAACGGGCTGCCGGATTTGCAAAAGGGCGTGCTGAAGGAGTTGCAGAGGGGCGAATTTCTGAGAGTAAGGATACGTTACTCTTATTTTTGCAGAATCTTGGAACGGTTCCTAAAGTACTTTCGGATCAAATTGAAGAACAAGGTGATTTGGATGTACTGAAAGAGTGGATCAGGATGGCATTCCAATCGAAATCTGTGGAAGAATTTGCAAAGAAGATAAAATAAGAATCTACATCGGAGAATATCCGATCTAATATCATCAGCCGTGGCTGTTCTGGCCGGGGCTGATGATAAAAAGGAACAAGTCAATGCCGTTTCGGGCAGATATTCAAAGAAGAGCAGAGGAATTCTATATTTTGTAGTTTGATGATTAGCATAAATATATGGTATCTGTTATAATGAGAGTTAGAAAGTGTGGAAATACTGAAAGGAAGGAATCGGTTTTAGAGGACGAAAGGGGATGATATGCCATGGGCATTTATTTAAATCCAGGAGCAGCAGGGTTTAAAATGTCTTTAAATTCCGAAATATTTGTTGATAAAAGCGAACTGTTAGATGTGACAAATCGCTATGTGAATACACAACAGAGGTTTATGTGTGTCAGTCGTCCGAGGCGTTTTGGAAAGTCAATGGCAGCAGATATGCTGGCAGCCTATTATGATTGCGGGGATGATACAGAGGAATTATTTGAAGGACTTTCCATCAGTCAGTGTAAGTCTTACCGAAAACATTTGAATCAGTATGATGTGCTGAAGATTAATATGCAGGAATTTTTAAGCAGATCAGATGATGTGGAAGGGATGCTTACATTAATGCAAAGAAGAATTCTGTCTGATTTAAAGCAGAAATATCCGGAATATGTACGGGAGGAGGATCTTGTCTTTGCAATGCAGGATGTGTATTCTCACACAAAACGTTCTTTTGTAATCTTGATTGATGAATGGGATTGTTTGTTTCGTGAGTATCAGCAGGATCAGAAAGCCCAGAAAAAGTATCTGGATTTTTTGCGTGCGTGGCTGAAAGATCAGGATAATGTAGCATTTGCTTATATGACGGGGATTTTGCCAATTAAGAAATATGGTTCCCATTCGGCATTGAATATGTTTACGGAATATTCTATGACAGAACCGGGGGAGCTGGCTGCGTATTTTGGTTTTACAGAAAATGAAGTAAAAAATCTTTGCATGGAATATGGAATGGATTTTGAAGAAGCAAAGGCGTGGTATGACGGGTATGGTTTGATTACGCACAAACAGGACAGAGATATTTGCTATTCTATGTACAGTCCAAAATCTGTTGTGGAAGCAATGCTTCGCCACAAATTCGGAACTTATTGGAATCAGACAGAAACTTATGAGGCGTTAAAAGTTTATATTCAGATGAATATGGATGGTTTGAAAGATGCGATAGTCGGGATGCTGGCAGGAGAGAGTATTCGGATTAATACGGGAACATTCAGTAATGATATGACTACTTTTGCTACCAGAGATGATATTCTGACTTTATTGGTGCATTTAGGATATTTGACTTATGATGGAATCTTAGAATCAGTGAGTATTCCAAACAAAGAGGTTTCCAAGGAATATGTGAATGCTATTAGTACCATGGATTGGAAGGATGAATTTGAACGTAATATCATAAAAGAGCGAGGAGAGGGACATATGAAAAGTTTATTGATTCTCGGAGCAGGTGGCTTCGGGCAGATGGTGAAGGAAACAGCGATCCAGCTGGGGTATGAGGAGATCGTATTTCTTGACGATGCGGCGTTTGGAAAGGACGTAGTTGGAAAGTGCTGCGACTATACGGCCAAGTATGGAGAATACAAGATGGCAGTGGCGGCATTTGGGAATAATCATACGAGATTATTCTGGACAGACAAATTGCTGGAGGCAGGATATGATGTGCCATCGATTGTGCATCCGTCTGCAATTGTGAGTCCAAGTGCGGTTTTGGGACCTGGATGTTTTATTATGCAGCGCGCGGTAGTGAATACGCATACCCATGTGGATCGGGCGGCGCTTGTCAACAGCGGAGCAGTTGTGGATCATGATTCGGTGGTATGCGCCGGAGCGCATGTGGGGCTTGGAAGTGTGGTAAAAGCAAACTGTACGATCGAGCAGGAGAAGAAGGTAGAGGCAGGAGAAGTCATTTTCTCTACCAGGAGAAAGATCGAAGGTGTGGACAGCAGAGCGCTTGAGGATGCACTGTATGCATTTGGATTCGGTCCCCAGTGCAGTTATGTAAAACCGTTTGGGGAAGGGCACATCAATGAGACGTACGCAGTATATATGCCGATGGAAGACGGCACAGAGAAGCCATTATACGTACTGCAGAGAATCAATATCAATGTGTTCAAAGAGCCTGGTAAGGTAATGGAGAATATTTTCGGAGTGACAGAGTTTCTACGGGATGTGATCCGTCGGGAAGGCGGAGATCCGGATCGTGAGACACTGGCCTACATCAAGACGAAGAGCGGGGAGACATATTTTGAGGATGATGAAGGTCAGCCATGGCGCTGTGCGAATTTTATCGCCAATTCTGTGTGCTATCAGATGGTGGAGCGTCCGGAGCAGTTTTACCAGTCAGCCAGAAGCTTTGGTCATTTTTTGAAGCAGCTGGGTGAGTATCCGGCAGAGAGTCTTTATGAGACGATCCCGAATTTCCACGACACGGTAAAACGATTTGAAGCGTTTGCACAGGCCGTAGAGCGAGATGTGAAGAACCGCGCCCGTCTGTGCCGTTCGGAGATTGAATTTGCACTGGCGAGAGAAAAAGACTGCGGAGCTCTGATGAGCAGGATGGAAGCAGGTGTTCTGCCGCTGCGTGTGACACACAATGATACAAAACTGAATAATATTTTATTTGACGCAGAGTCCGGAAAGGGATTGTGTATTATTGATCTGGATACGATCATGCCGGGACTGGCAGCCAATGATTTTGGAGATTCGATCCGTTTTGGCGCATCTACGGCGGAAGAAGATGAACGTGATCTGGACAAGGTCCATTTTGATATCAATCTGTATGAACTGTATGTGAAAGGGTATCTGGAGATGGCAAGAGATGTCCTGACACCGGAGGAGTTAGAGAGTCTTCCGTGGGGTGCAAGACTGATGACATTCGAATGCGGAATCCGGTTCCTCATGGATTTTCTGCAGGGAGATACGTATTTCAAGACCGCATATCCGGAGCACAATCTGGTCCGTGCCCGTACACAGTTCAGACTGGTGCAGGAGATGGAAGATCAGTTTGATGAAATGTGTCGGATTGTGAGAGAGTGTTAAAGGGAATCGTCATGATATTCTTTTTTTGAGGCGCGTACGAGTCTGCAGTATAGTATAATTTCAATTGCGATAATAAGAAGTAAGGCAATGCCGCCTGTGATAAGTCGTTCCATATAAGACCTTTCTGCGTTGGGATATGATTATAATATATTCGGAAATTACGCTTTTATGTATGATAATGGAAATTTTTTCTGGAAATTTTTTCTGGAAATTTGTTCAATAATACGGTTTCAGAATAAAAAAATATATGTTATACTAAAGCGGATTAAGGTCAAAGTATGTGGTTATGGGAGAATAAGTGATGGAAGAACAGATGAGAAATGATGAGATGGAGATCGATCTGATAGAATTATTTCATGTATTATTGAAAAAAGCGTGGGTGATACTTCTGTGTCTGGTCATTGGTGCTGTGACAGTCGGAGGGTATACGAAGTTGTTTGTCACACCACAGTATCAGGCGACATCTACGATTTATGTTCTTGGTAATTCGGTGAGTATGTCCGGTGTGGATCTGACACTGAGCAAGCAGCTTACTGCGGACTTTTCTGTACTGGCGAAGAGCCGTCCGGTAATGAACAAGATTGAGGAGAAGCTGAAAGCAGATTATAAGTATAAAGATTTGAATTACTCTGTGGAGCAGCTGCAGGGGATGATCACGATAGAGAATCCGTCCGGAACAAGTTTGATGAGGATGACTGCCACGAATTCAGATGCACAGCTTGCGGCAGATATTGCAAATGCGGCGGCAGATGCTGTTGCAGAGCGTATTTCAGAGGTTATGGTGATTGATAAGCCAAGTAGTGTGGAAGAGGCAGAAAAGCCAAATTATCCAGTCAGTCCGAATGTAAAGAAGAATATGATCATGGGTGGACTGATCGGAGCAGTTCTTGCAGTGGGAGTATTTACGCTATTATTCTTACTGGATGATACGATCAAGTCGGAAGAGGACGTAAGAAGATATCTGCAGCTGAATACACTGGCATCAATTCCAAAGGAAAAGAAGAGAAGACGTGCATCATCAGAGGCATAAGAGATAGAACAGGAGAGGCATTGCAGGAGGGTGTTCCGGGGAGAACATACTTGCACTGCTTCTTTTTCCATATATTAAAGAAAGGGCAAAGTCTATGAAAAAATCCAGAAAGATTCTGATTGGTATTTTAATTTGTGTGATTATTGGAAGTGTGTTTTATATCGGATACTATTATGTTACGCAGAATAAAAATGAGAAGGTTTACAAGAAACTTCAGAAAGAGGTTGTGAAACAGGAGAGCAAAGAGGAGGAACCACAGACAGAGGAGTCACATGTGGAGATCCCGATTGATTTTGCACAGCTTCAGGCTCAGAATCCGGATATTTATGCATGGATCCAGATTGACGGGACGAATATTAATTATCCCGTTGCGCAGAGTGCTACGGACAATGAGTATTATCTGAATCATACGATTGAAGGCCAGGAGGGATATCCGGGATCTATTTATACAGAGAATTGGAACACGAAGGAATTTACGGATTTTAATACCGTGATCTACGGGCATGACATGAAAGATGGAAGTATGTTTCAAAATCTGCACAACTATGCGGATGCGTCGTATATGCAGCAGCATCCGAATGTGGTGATCTATACACCGGAGAAGAAGTTGACATATCAGATTTTTGCGGCAGTTGTATATGATGACAGACACATTCTTCATAGTTTTGACTATGCGTTTGCAGATCAGAGACAGGCATTTCTGGATTCTATTTACAATTCCAGAAATCTGGGCAATGTCATCCGGGATGATGTTTCTGTGAATACAGACAGCAGGATTCTGACACTTAGTACTTGTATGACGGGACAGGATGACAAACGATTTTTAGTGGAGGCAGTGTTAATCAGTGAAGAAGACTAAAGATAAAGCGAAAATTGTGATCATCATTCTGGCAGTGATCGCTGTTATAGCGGCAGCAGGAGCGGTTTATGCCGGGATGCAGAATAAAAAGGCGGATAAGGAAAAAGAAGAGGTATCAGCAGAACCTGAAAGTACGGACGGTTCTTCTTATATCACATACAACGGGAAAAAGTATAAGTATAATTCAGATCTGCGCACCATGCTGTTTATGGGAGTGGATAAAAATGAAGTAGTGACAGTTAAGGAGAACACCGGGCGGAGTGGCCAGTCTGATTGTCTGGTCCTGTTGGTGTTAGATACAGACAAAAAGACAACTACGCTTTTGGAAATATCAAGAGATTCTATGGCGGATGTGAAGATTTACGGTATTGATGGGGACTATATGGCGACCGAGACGGCTCAGATCGCAACCCAGTATGCGTATGGGGACGGAGAAAAAAGAAGCTGTCAGCTAACCAGGGAGGCAGTATCCAATCTGCTCTATGATATTCCGATTCATGATTATCTGTCGCTGAATATGTCAGGAATTGTTCCGATCGTGGATCAGATCGGCGGAGTAACGATGACTGTTCCGGAAGATTACACCGCGATCGATCCTGTATTTGTCCAGGGAAGTACGATAACACTGAATGGGGAGCTTACAGAGAAATATATTCGAAGCCGTGATACATCTGTTCTTGGAAGTAATGAACAGCGTATGGAGCGGCAGACTCAGTTTGTACAGGCGCTTCTGGAGAAAGTGAAATCTACGGAAGATGGCGGCAACTCCATGCTGCGTCAGTTCTGGCAGGTGGGACAGCCGTATATTACGACAGATTTAAGTCTGGATATGCTGGAAAAGGTAGCGTCGTATGACATGAATCCTGAGATTTTAAAAGTTCCGGGGGAGGTTCGGGCAGGAGAAGAACACGACGAATTTCATGTGGATGATGCCAGTCTGCAGGAGATGATCGTCAATATTTTTTACAAAGAAGTAGAATCATAGGGGATATGAATGAAAGCGATTTTAAGGAGTGTAGAAAGAGATGTCGCAGATGCGTGTGCTTATATTCCTTATGGGCTGGCAGCTGCAGTAGTGTTTCTGTTTATCATGATCTTGTATAACAGAAAGAAGTATGGCAGAGTTTCTTTTATTATAAACAGCAGTCTTATGATCATTTATGTGGTCGTAGTCGGACATCTGACATTGTTTTCGCGGGAATCCGGAATTGTAGACAGGGTGGATCTGACTTTTTTCAGTCTTCTGGAGGAATCTTCGGATTATACGATTCAGTTGATCGAAAATGTATTATTGTTTTTGCCGGCAGGGATTTTATGTCCCTGGATGTGGAAGCAGATCCGGAACTGGAAGCGCAGCTTCCTGCTTGGATTCGCAGGGAGTCTGCTGATCGAGACGCTGCAGATGCTGACGGGAAGAGGCCTGTTTCAGCTGGATGACCTGATTACAAATGCGGCAGGAATGATGGCAGGATATGGAATATATCAGATTGCAAAGAAATTGTGGAAAAGGGTTTACAAATCCAGATTTCAGTGATATTCTAAAAAAGTATAAAAAGATTCCACAGGACAAGGGGGAAAGCATCATGAGATTGAAAAGATTAGTGAGCGTTGCGGCAGCAGCGGTATTGGCGTTATCAGTAAGTTTGACAGCATTTGCAGCACCATCGACAAATATATCCGGAGTTGTTACAGTTGATACAAAAGATAATGGTGTGGATGGAAATGGAAATACGATTACAGCAAGCCTGGCAGAAGTTCCGGCAGAGTATCAGAGTGCAGTAGCAGATGTCAGAAAACCGGAGACACTGAAAGCACTCTTGGGAAGTGCATATACAGATACAATGTCTGTTGTAGATGTAAAAGATGTTACAGTTGCGGACGGAACAGTATTTCCGGTGACGATCAGATTTAACGTACCAGGAGTGACAACGAGTACAAAAGTTGCTGTACTTCACTATGATACAGAGAAAAAAGCATGGGAAGTTGTAGATTCCAAAGCAGGACAGGGAACTATTACAGCAACATTTAATTCTTTATCACCGGTTGCGTTTGTTGTGGATAAGAGTACATCCGCTTCTACAACATCTCCTCAGACAGGAGAACATTCTATGGTTGTATTGTTTGGAGCAGTTGCAGTAGTAGCAGCTTGTGGCGCAGTTGGATTATCCAGAAAGAAAAGAGCGTAGTCACACATAGAAGTTTAATCCTCTTCTGCATAACAGGTCAGAAGAGGATTTCTTTTTTATTATGGAAAATATTGGCATTCAAAAGAAAGGCAGTCAGCGATGCAGGGATTGATTGATATGCATTGTCATATCGTCCCGGGAGTTGATGATGGAGCCCGGGATTTGTATGATGCAGCGAAGATATTACAGTTAGAATATAGAAATCAGGTACAGTCAGTGATCGTTACACCGCATTACAGGGCGGGGATGTTTGAGACGCCGCAAAAAGAGGTTGAGCGGCAGTTTCAAAGAATTGATGAGATGACCAGAAGATCACGCTCCGGGATGCGAGTATATCTGGGGTGTGAATACCATACGAATGCTCATATGGTGGAGGATCTGAAGAAGGGACTACGTCCCACAATGGCTGGAACAGAGTATGTTTTGGTGGAATTTTCCGGACGTCATAATTATCAGATTATTCGGAATCAGGTTTACGCTCTTCTTGCTGCCGGATACAGACCGATCATAGCCCATGCGGAGCGATATCCATGTCTGACAAAGACGCCGGCACTTGTGCAGGAACTAGTGCATATGGGGGCACAGATACAGCTTACGTCAGCGAATGTTTTGGGAAAAAGCGGATGGTGGCAGAAGCAATTTTGCCACAAGATGATACAAAAAAAACAAGTACATTACATTGCTTCCGATGCTCATGATCAGGTGCACCGGAAGCCGGATCTTCTCCCATGTGCAGAGTATGTGAGTAAGAAGTACGGACAGCAGATGGCAGAACAGATATTTATTAAAAACCCAGCCAAGATTATTAAAAAGAGTAAAAAAATGCAAGATAAAAGGAGAAATCAATGAAGCGAGTAACTTTAAAGAAAAGAGAAATGTCGTATGCAATGACAGAAGAATTGAATACACTTCGTACCAATATTCAATTTTCCGGGGTAGATAAAAAAGTGATAGTGATGACAAGCAGTTTCTCCGGAGAAGGAAAGTCTACGATTACTTATCAGCTGGCAAAATCTCTTGCGGAACTTGGGAAACGCGTTCTTTTAATTGATGCGGATATGAGAAAATCAGTGATGGTCAATATGTTGGAAAGCGGTTCTGTAGACAAAGGGCTGTCTCATTATCTGTCAGGACAGTGCAGTCTATCAGAAGCAGTGTATGCGACAGAGAGTTCCAGACTTCATATTTTATTTGCAGGTCCGGTTCCGCCAAATCCGACAGAATTGTTGTCCGGAGAACTGTTTAAAGATACATTGAACTCTTTTCGTGACATTTATGATTATATTTTTATTGACTGCGCTCCCGTTGGAATGGTTATAGATGCTGCAATTGTGGCAAAATGCTCGGATGCTGCAATTATGATGATTGAATCTGGAGCGGTAAAGAGAAAGCTGGCTCTTGAGGCAAAAGAAAAGCTGGAAACAGCAGGATGCCCGATCCTGGGAGTTGTTCTGAATAAAGTGGAGCGTAAGAGCAGGGGATACTATAGAAAATACTATAAGAAGTATGAGAAGTATGAGGAAGCTGCGAAAGTAGAAGGATAGACAATATCCGACATCTTTCGTACAATATGCCGAAGAAATTTCGTGTTAAACGAATTTCTTCGGCATTCTGTCGTTTTTCACTTTCTTTTTAAAAGTAGATAAAGTATAATGAAGCTATACGAAAAAACAGCAGCTGTGAGGTGGGATTATGGGAAGACAGAAAACCGTACAAAAGAAATTACAGCCATATGAAATCGGAGAATTAGATCAGTATCTTTTCGGACAGGGCACGCACTATGAGATCTTCCGCAAGATGGGAGCGCACAAGGCCGTGCAGAAGAAGCAGGAAGGTGTCTATTTTGCAGTATGGGCGCCGCATGCAGCGAGAGTGTCCGTTGTAGGTGAATTTAACGCATGGGATTTTGGGGCGAATGAGATGCATCGTCAGGAGCCGCTTGGGATCTACACTTGTTTTGTGCCGGGAGCGCAGGAAGGGGATTTGTATAAATTCTGTATCGAGACACAGACAGGAGAACGGATTTTTAAGGCGGATCCGTTTGCAAATTATGCGGAGCGGCGTCCGGGTACGGCTTCCCGAGTGACCGATATTTCGAATTTGAAGTGGTCGGACGAGCAGTGGCTGCAGAAGCGGAAAAAGTGGGATCAAAAGGAGAATCCGCTGGCGATCTATGAGGTACATATGGGCTCCTGGATGCGTCATCCGGGCACAGAGGATGAGGGATTTTATACCTATCGTGAATTTGCTCATTCGATTACAGATTATGTGAAGAAGATGGGGTATACCCACGTGGAGCTGATGGGGATTGCGGAGCACCCGTTTGACGGATCCTGGGGGTATCAGGTGACAGGATATTATGCGCCGACTTCCCGTTACGGGACACCGCAGGATTTTGCCTATATGATCAATTATCTGCACAGGAATGGAATCGGCGTGATCCTGGACTGGGTACCGGCGCATTTTCCAAAGGATGCGCATGGGCTGGCGGACTTTGACGGAACGCCGACATTTGAATATGCAGATCCGAGAAAGGGCGAGCACCCGGACTGGGGGACGAAGATTTTCGACTACAGCAAGCCGGAGGTGCAGAATTTCCTGATCGCCAATGCATTATTCTGGATCGAGCATTATCATGTGGACGGGCTTCGTGTGGATGCGGTGGCATCAATGCTGTATCTGGACTATGGAAAGCAGGACGGGCAGTGGGTGCCGAACCAGTACGGCGGCAATCAGAATCTGGAAGCGATCGCGTTTTTCAAGCATTTGAACAGTGTGGTTCTGGGAAGAAATCAAGGTGCTATGATGATCGCAGAGGAATCTACCGCGTGGCCGAAGGTGACAGGTGCGCCGGAGGATGACGGTCTTGGATTCAGTCTGAAGTGGAACATGGGCTGGATGCATGATTTTACCGAATATATGAAATTAGATCCGCTGTTCCGGAAAGGGGCGCATTATCAGATGACCTTTTCCATGGAGTATGCGTACAGTGAGAATTATATCCTGGTGCTGTCCCACGATGAAGTGGTTCATCTGAAGTGCTCGATGCTCAATAAGATGCCGGGACTTGGCTTTGACAAGTTTGCCAATCTGAAAGCGGCGTATGCATTTATGACGGGACATCCGGGCAAAAAGCTGCTGTTTATGGGACAGGAGTTTGCGCAGCTTCGGGAGTGGAGCGAAGAGCGGGAGCTTGACTGGTATCTGCTTGCAGAGGAACCGCATCAGCAGATCCAGAACTGGTACCGTGATCTGCTTCACCTGTACAGACACAATAAGGCGCTGTATGAACTGGATACGGATCCGGCAGGGTTTGAATGGATCAATAAGGACGATACCTTCCGCAGTATTTTCAGTTTTGTGAGACACTCCAGAGATAATAAGAAGAATCTGTTGTTTGTCTGCAACTTTACGCCGATGGAACGTCCGGATTACCGGGTGGGTGTGCCGCGCAGAAAGCAGCTGAAGCTGATTTTGGACAGTGATGATCCAAAATACGGTGGAAACGGTGTGGAGCGTCCGAAGGTATATAAGCCGGTGAAGCAGGAATGCGATGGTCAGAAGTATTCGATCGCATATCCGCTGCAGCCATATGGAGTGGCAGTGTTTGAGTTTTGAAAATAGCGTTGAGCACAAAGAGATAAAATACGACAGGAGAGCGAAAAAAGAAGCTCTTCTGTCGTATTTTGTTTGAGGAAGTAAAATAAAATCTTAAAATACGAATTTTATATTAAAAATAAAAAATATTTTTTATGAAATTGAATATAAAAATTGAAACATGGAAAAAATAGTGTTATACTGGCTGTAAAAAGGAGGCGATAAAAATGCTATGTCAGTTTTCGTTTCAGAATTTTAAGTCATATAGAGATGAAACTGTTTTTGATTTGCAGGCAACTGCAATTCCGGAATTCAAAGATAATTTGATTGTGAAAGATAAGTGTAGTGATCTTTTGCCTGTGAGTGTTATTTATGGACCAAATGGCGGCGGAAAGACGAATTTGATCCGAGCGTTATCTTGTCTTATTACAACAGTGGTGAGACCGATTCATGATTTAGGAAGTACTAGAAAGAGGGTCATTATGCAGCAAAAGGTTGTCGCAGAGCCTTTTTTATTTGATAGTGAATCGAAAGATGAGCCTACTGAGTTTGAAATTTTCTTTCGTACAGAAAAATATGAGTACCGTTACTATTTAGCTGTTTTAAAAGATGAAATATCAGCAGAAACATTGGATCGAAAAACAATAGGAGGTAAAAAGCCTGCACGTATTTTTTATCGTGATGGTGAAGAACTTACTTTAGGAACTATTTTAAGTAAAGAGAATGTAAATACCAAAGTGAATGAGAAAATGCCATTTTTATCTTTTTTGGCAATTAATTATAATATACCTGTGATAACAGAGGTTCAAGAGTGGTTTGAGTCATGTATCATTCGTAATTATGCGAACCCTGTTGCAGAATTGCAGATTATGGTATCTGATAATGAACAGACAAAGAATCAGATTATTATGTTGCTGAACGAAATGGGCATTGATGTAGAGGATTATAGATATGATGAAAAGGAAGAGCAGTTATATACTGTACGAACAATTTCGGGTAAGAAATATGAATTGCCGTTTAATCATGAATCTGATGGAACAAGAAAGTTGATTGCAGCGCTTCCGGTTATACTTGTAGCATTACAGGAAGGACGTCTGGTAATTATTGATGAGTTAGATGCAAAGCTGCATCCTAAGCTTTTGCGATACGTAATATCTATGTTTAAGAATAAAAAAATCAATAAATATGGAGCTCAGCTTTTATTTACGTCTCATGATATTGCTACAATGAAAAACACAGTATTCAGAAGAGATGAAATATGGTTTGCAGCTTTGGATGAAAACCATAGCAGCCAAGTTTATTCCTTGTATGAAATTAGACGGGAAGACAATGAAAGAGTGAACAATACAGCTGCATATGATAAGCAGTATTTGGAAGGTAGGTATGGTGCAGATCCTTATTTGCAGAACATGTTGAGTGGGGGTGAGTGGATTTGAGCCTAAAACCTCCGAAAAAAAGTGATTTAGATAAAAAATGGATGAAAAAGAGATTGGATAGAGCTATCAAGATTCAGCCAGAGTATCACCTTATTGTAACAGAAGGAACAGATACAGAACCTGAATATTTTGGTTCAATAAAGGATGTTATAAATAAGAAATATCCAGAGAAGATAAAGTTAGATGTATATGGTGAAGGTGATAATACGATTAGTTTATTTCAGAAAGCGAAAACTCGTGCGGAAGAAAGTTCAAATGTATACAAACATGTTTGGATTGTTTATGATACGGATGATTTTCCGGCAGATCATATAGATTCTGTTTTGCAATTTTGTGATGCAGATAGTAATGATGAAACAACGTTTCATGCCGTTTGGTCTAATCAGTGTATAGAATTATGGTTTTTATTACATTTTTCATATATGCAGTCAGATATTCATCGAGAAGAATATTGGCCAAAGCTAACGGAGTGTTTAAAACAAATTGGCGCTGGTGAGTATGAGAAAAATCGTAAAGATATGTATGAAATCTTACATCCGTATATGGAATATACAATAGGAAATGCAAAAAGATTGAATGCGTCAAATGAGGGAAAATTACCATCTAAAGCAGCACCTGGAACAAAAGTTTATGAATTGATTGAAATATTAAAACCGTATTTGGCAGAAGAGTAGTAAGGGAAAATATCCATGGGGAAATCTTAGTTTGATTTGCTCATGGATATTTTTATGTGTGTCTGGCGGTCGCAAAATTTTTATTTTACGCTGGCAAGATAAAAAGCATACTTCAATACAGAGCCACTATAGAATATCTATTTGATTTGAATTATTAAAAATACACAAAAATAAGGGCTTAAATCCATGAAAAACAACTTTAAAATTGTTGAAAAATTACAAAAAACAAGGAAATATACTAAAAAATCAATAGTTAAGAAGCTTGAAAAAGTGATAAATCTATAAAAAATAGACAAAAACAGGGCTGCAAAATACGATGAAAAACAGACCGTTCACGTAAGAAATCGTTACTGTTCGCGAAAAAATGGTATGATTCAGCCATGGAAAAGGAAAGGACGTAAGAAGAAATGAGAAAGATTGCATTTAATGACGGCTGGACATGCAGACACGCCGGAGATTCGGGAAAGGGAAAACCGGTTACGATCCCTCATGATGCAATGCTGGATGAAAAGCGGACGCAGGAGAGCCTGGGAGGCATTAACATCGGCTGGTTTGAAGGATTTGACTATGTGTATGAGAAAGAATTTTCTGTACCGCAGGAATATGAGGATTTCAGACTTGTCTTTGAATTTGAGGGAGTCTACCGCAATGCAGAAGTGTATCTCAACGGGAAAAGAGCAGGATTTCGTCCGTATGGATATACAAATTTTTACGTAGAGGCAAATGAGTTTCTTCATTTTGGAATGAAAAATCAGATACAGGTCATTGCCCGCAATGCAGATCAGCCAAACAGCAGATGGTATTCGGGAGCAGGAATATACCGGCCTGTATCGTTATATATGCTGCCAAAGAAGCATATCGGCATCAATGGGGTAAAGATTTCCACAGTCAGTATCCATCCGGCAGTGATCGATGTAAAGGTTGAGACATCTGCATCGGGAGAACTGGAACTGGAAATTTTCGAAGGGGAGTCTTTGGTATCCGGTCAGGAGCCGGTCGCAAGCGTGAAGAAGTCTGCGGATGGAAATTTTCAGATGCAGCTGGAAATTCCGGATGCGAAATTGTGGAGTACTGAGTTTCCGTTTTTATACACATGCAGGGTGCGGTTTGAAGAAGATGAAGCAGAGGAAATATTCGGAATCCGTACGATTGAGTGGAGCGCAGAGAACGGATTTTTGATGAACGGTGAACGGGTGATCCTGAGGGGTGCGTGTATCCACCATGACAACGGTGTGCTGGGAGCCTGCTGTTATCCGGAGGCAGAGGAACGGAAGATTCGAATTTTAAAGGAAAATGGATACAATGCCATCCGCTCTGCCCACAATCCTTGTTCCAAAGCACTTCTGGATGCCTGTGACAGGCGGGGGATGCTGGTCATGGATGAATTCGTGGATGTGTGGTATATACACAAGACGGAGTATGATTATGTAAATCACTTTGCAAAATGGTGGAAGCAGGATTTAAAAGATATGGTCGAAAAGGATTACAATCATCCTTCGGTGATCTTATATTCTACAGGAAATGAGGTTTCTGAGACGGCCCAGGAGAGAGGAATCCGTCTCACGGGACAGATGACAGAATATCTGCACAGTCTGGATGCAACAAGACCGGTAACCTGCGGGATCAATATCTTTTTTAACTTCTTAAGTTCCATTGGCTTCGGCGTTTACAGTGACAAGAAGGCGAAGAAAGAAGCAAGCCGATCGGGCGGGAAGAAAAAGGCAGTAGGAAGTGAATTTTTCAATAATCTGGCAGGGATTCTTGGAAGTAAGACGATGAAGATCGGAGCAACGCTTCACGGCTGTGATGTAAAAACAAGAGATGCTTTTGCCAATATGGATATTGCAGGATACAACTATGGTATCTACCGCTATGGAAAAGATCTGAAAAAATATCCGAAGCGTTTGATCCTGGGAAGCGAGACATTTTGTTCTGACGCGTATGCTTTCTGGGAGATGGCGAAAATACATCCGAGGATCATCGGAGATTTTGTGTGGGCAGGAATGGACTATATGGGAGAAGTCGGTGTCGGTGCGTGGGAATACAGTGATTATGCGCCGGATTTCTCACATGGAGCAGGATGGATCACTGCAGGAAGTGGAAGGATCGATCTGACCGGAAAACCACTGGCCGAGGCTGCCTATACGAAGACGGCATTTGAACTGATGGAAAAGCCGGTGATCGCGGTTTGCCCGGTTAATCACACCGGGGAGAAGCACTCGCCATCAGCATGGAAGATGAGCAATGCCATTGAGTCCTGGTCCTGGGATGGATGTTCCGGGAAAAAGGCACAGGTGGAAGTGTATGCAAGAGCAGACAGGGTCGAGCTGTTTATCAATGGAAAGTCGGTTGGAAGTAAGAAGATGAAAAATGACTGCAGAACTTCCTTTGATGTGATCTATGAGGAAGGAATCATTGAAGCGATTTCTTATGATGCACAGAACCGGGAGATTGCGAGAAATGTGCTCTATACAGCGGGGAAGGAAACGATTTTAACCGGAATCCCGGAAGAAAAAGAGACGGAAGCCGGAAAGCTGTGTTTTGTGAGACTGCAGTATACAGATAAAACCGGGACAGTCAAACCGTTGAAACGGGGAACGCTGGAAGTGCATGTAGAAAACGGAGAGCTTCTGGGGCTTGGAAACGGATGCCCGTACAATGAGCGCGGATATCGTACTTCGAAAACAGATACGTATTTTGGAGAGGCTCTGGCAGTGGTTCGGGCCGGAAAGACTGGCACGGTTGATCTGAAGGTGTCAGACGGGAAGTATGCCTGTACGTTACAGATTCCGGTAAGAAATAAAGAAGAGGTGGAAGAATGCTGAAAATAAGCAGACTGACAGTAGAAAATATGGAAACAGGATGTGTGACGGATAATCCGCAGCCGAGAGTTTCCTATTGTCTGGAAAGTGACAGACAAAATGTAACATTGAAAAAAGCAGTGATTTCGATAGGAGACTGGAAGAAAGAAACAGACTGCCAGATCGCAGTGCCGTATGAGGGTAGCAGATTACAGCCGTTTACAAAATATGCGGTGCGGGTGGAAGCAGAGGATGACGCGGGAGAGCGTGCCTGGGCCAGCACGGAATTTGAGACGGGACGTATGGATACAATCTGGTCCGGACGGTGGATTACGGACGGAGAGTATCGGTTTAAGGAGGCGAAGATTTCTCCGAAGACGATGACATTTCGAACCAGGTTTTCCTGTGAAAAAGAAATTGCCAGTGCGAGACTGTACGTAACGGCGCTGGGAATTTATGAGCTGTTGTTAAATGGAGAGAAAGTCGGACAGGATTATTTTGCACCGGGATTTACGTCCTACCGGAATCAGCTGCAGTATCAGACTTATGATGTGACAGATATGCTGAATGATCGAAACGAGCTGCTTGCTGTGGTCGGCGGTGGCTGGGCAGTTGGCTCTTTCACCTATAAAAGACGGAACAGAGTGTATGCAAAGCGACAGGCGCTGCTTGGAGAGCTGCGGATTTTGTATACCGATGGAACGGGAGAGACAATCGGGACAAATGAAGAGTGGGAAGTAACGGAAGAAGGAAATTATAAAGAGACAGAGTTTTACAACGGGGAAGTGTATGATGCCACCGTGGATCTGGAGAAAATTTCCTGGAAAAAAGCAAGCTTCGAACAGGTAAAGATTCATCCAAAGATCATGGCACAGTATGGAGCGCCGGTACGTGCACACGAAGAGTTTCGTCCGGTACAGATTACAAGAGCAAAGAGCGGTATGCTGATTTATGATTTCGGACAGAATTTTGCAGGGGTGATACACGCGGCAATTCGTGGCAGACAGGGACAAAAAGTGGAGTTTCGTCACGCGGAGATTCTGATGGACGGAGAGTTGTATACAGAACCATTAAGAACTGCAAAGCAAGAAGCGGTTTATATTTGTAAAGATGGAGAGCAGACCTATTCTCCGAAAATGACATATATGGGCTTCCGCTATGTGGGTGTGCGTGGAATTGAAGAGGATCAACTGGAACTGACCGCGTTGGCACTCTATTCGGATGTGGAAGACAACGGAAACTTTTCCTGCTCCAATGAACTGATCAACCAGCTGCAGAACAGTATTCGCTGGGGAGCAAAGTCCAATTTTGTGGATATCCCGACAGACTGTCCGCAGAGAGATGAGAGAATGGGATGGACGGGAGATATTGCACTGTTTGCGCCTACGGCAGCTTACAATTTTAATATCAGCCGTTTTCTGGAGAAATGGCTGTTGGACGTGAAGGCAGAGCAGAATAAAGGCGGCGGGATTCCGGTTACGGTGCCGCTTGTCCGGGTACCGCTGCAGTGGGAGATCATGATCCCGATGGCGGTGGATCACTGGGGCGATGTCTGTATCCTGGCGCCGTGGGCGGAATATCTGGTTCGCGGAGACAGAGGGCTTTTAGAGCGGATGTATCCGGTGATGAAAAAATATCTGAAGGCATGCAAATTCTGGGCAGAGCTGTTTTCTGCGGGAAAACACCGCAGGATCTGGAAGCTTCTGCATCATTATGGAGACTGGTGTGCACCGGGTGTCGGCATGTGGGAGTGGATGGGAAGAGGAAAATGGACCGCCACCGCATGTATGGCAAATTCCAGCCGGATTCTGGCAAAGATCGCGGATATTCTGGGGCAGGAAGAGGATGCAAAGTATTACCGGAAACTCAGTCAGGAGACCGGGGAGGCATACCGGGAAATTTTGATGAAAGCAGACTGCACGGTAAAGAAAGAGTTTCAGACAGCATATGTGCTGCCTCTGTATTATCAGATGCTCTCCGGAGAGGATAAAAAGAAGACTGCGGCAAATCTGGCGCGTCTGGTGAAAAAGGACGGGTATCACATTACGACCGGATTTCCGGGAACGCCGTACGTTCTGTTTGCGCTGGCAGACAATGGGTATGAGGAAGAGGCATTTAAAATGCTCCTTACGGATACCTGTCCATCCTGGCTCTATGAGATGAAAGTCGGAGGAACGACCATCTGGGAACGATGGGATGCACTTCGGGAGGACGGCACCTGCAACACGGGAAAAGATGACGGGACCGGAGGTATGGTTTCCTTCAATCACTATGCAAGTGGTGCAGTGGGAGACTTTTTGTACCGCAGGATTGCCGGAATCGAGGCCACAGAGGGCGGATACCGCTCTTTCCGGATCCAGCCGCTGACGGGAGGAAATCTGAAATGGGCAAAGGGAAGTGTCAACACAGCCTATGGAACAGTTTCCAGTGAGTGGAAGATTGAAGATGGAATGTTTACGATCCAGGTGCAGGTTCCGGTCGGAACAACATGTACACTGGTGATGCCGGGAAATACACAGAAGGTATTGGGAAGTGGTACTTATACGTTAAAAGAAGCAATCAGGGAAAGGAATGACCGAAATGGAAAAGAATCAGTTTTTTGACAACCCGCTGATGCGGACAAAAATCACTTCGGCAAATGTAAAGCCGAAAGAAATGATACTGGGGTATTTTCTCGGTCCGTTTTGCGCATTTATTTCAAATGCAATCTTCGGGGCGTATTTAAACCGCTACTATTCGGATGTGCTTGGATGGACGGATACGGCAAAATTTGGGATTTTTTCAGCGGTTCTTCCGATGGTTTCTGTCATTTTTGTGATTCTTGGAAATCTTCTGGTAGGGCGTCTGATTGATAATACCAGAACATCTCAGGGGAAGGCGAGACCGTATATGCTGCTGTCGGCGCCCCTTGTGACAATTGCGATCGCGCTGTTGTTTTTAACACCTCAAAATGGGAGTCCATCGACTCAGATGATCTGGATCGCGCTGTCCTATAACTTTTACTATGCAGTAGCGTATCCGTTTTTCTACACAGCGCACAGCTCTATGGTGGCCCTGTCTACGAGAAACTCCGATCACCGGGGAATGTTGGCAACATTTTCCAATGCATCCGGTGTGGCTGCTGTAGGAATCGGGGCAAGTATTTTAGTGCCGATGCTGCTGCAGAGTTTTCTCTTTGTGGAAAAAGACGGCGCTATTGATACCGCACAGAGTTATCAGAACTGGCGGCTCGTGATGATCGTATTATGTGTTGTGACATTTCTGGCGATCTTGCTGGAATATTATTTCACACGGGAGCGAGTGACAGAAGAAAATATGAAGCTGGCGATCAAAGAAGAAAAGCTTCCGATGATGAAACAGCTCAAAGCCTGTGTGTCAAACGGTTACTGGTGGATCATTATCTTATATTTTCTGCTGTTCCAGTTTGGAGGTCTGGTAAAGAACGGTTCCATGAGTTATTACTCCCGCTGGATGTTTGACGGAATCACAAGTGAAGCGGCTGCGGGAACGGCAATGGGAACACTGGGGCTGATCGGAGGACTTCCGACAGCAATCGGAATGGTTCTGGCGTGGCCGATCGCAAATAAACTGGGAAAACAAAAAGCAGTGACTATTGGTCTGGCAATTTCGGTTGTGGGAGGTCTGGTCAGCTTTCTGGATATTCACAATTTTACCATTGTATGTATTGGTGTGATCTTAAAAGGAATCGGTTCGATTCCTGCAATGTATGTGACACTGGCTCTTTTGTCTGATGTACTGGACCATCTGGAGGCAAAAAATGGATTTCGAAGTGATGGATTTACGATGTCTGTGTACGGAGCGATCATGGTGGGAATGACAGGACTGGGGAATGGTCTGATCAATGCATTGCTTACAGCCACCGGATATGATGCCTCTGCGTCAGTTCAGAACGGAGGCGTGCAGTCCATGCTGGCGTTGTGTTATCTGGGGGCAGAGATCATCTGTTATGCGGTGATCGTAATCCTGATGTGTTTCTTAAAAGTAGAAAAGCATATTGAGGAAGATCAGAAGACGATTCTGCAGCATCAGAAAAAAGCGGTGTTAGAAGCCGGAGGAGTGTGGATCGAACCAGCAGAAAGACTTCGCATGGAACAGGAAGAGGCGGAGCGCATGGCAGAAGAGGCGAGAATCGAAGAACTCAAAGCATATTGTAAGAAAAAAGGCCTGGATTTTGAAATGCAGGAAGCAAGCTATCAGAAGAAACTGGCAGAGAAGAGAGCAAAAGCAGAAGCGAAGGCTCGAAAAAAACAAAAAAGCCAGTTCTCATAAAGAGTCAAAGAGGAGGAACGTTATGAGCGAGAAACGGGAAAAACAAACAAAATCAAAACGCCGCATCTGGCGCGGTGTAACTACGGCAACAGCATCTTTACTGACGCTGTCTATGTCAGCGACTCTGGTGATAGACGGGTTTCGTACGGACATTGACAAGTTTCTGGGCACTCAGAGTACAAAAATGGTGACTGAAGATGTAAGTGCAGAGGATTACACATTTCAGTCGGATTACAGCTCAACAACAGAGCTTCTGGATTCCATTGAAGATCTGGGAGAACGCATGAATGAAGAGGGCTCTGTTTTGTTGAAAAATGAGAATGCAGCGTTGCCGCTTTCCAAGGAGGAAACGCAGAAAATCTCTTTACTTGGATTCAGCAGTTATTATCCGGTACAAGGAGGCGATTTTGGAAGTACTCTCAGTGAAAATAAGGGAACGGATGCAGATACGGTAGATATGCTGGAAGCGTTTGAATCCAAGGGATTTGAGATGAATCCGACATTAAAAAAGATGTATCAGGGGTTAAAGGAAGAATTTAAATCAGAGGCAGTTCTTCCATGGGGTGTGACAACCTATTATCGTGCAACAGCACCGGCTACAACTGGAGTATTTACCAGTTTGGAACCTGAGACAGCAACGCTGGATGAGGCAGAACCAAATTGGAAAAAGAGTATGACGGATTACAATGTCATGATTGTGACACTTGCCCGTGCAGCAGGAGAAAATGCCAACTATACACCGGGAGAAGATGGGGTGAATCCAGAACAGGATCTGAATCAGGCGGATCCGCTGGGACTCTCTGACACAGAGCGTGCAATCATCGATGAAGCAGTCAATGCAAAAAAGGAAAACAATGGAAAATTGATCGTGATGCTGAATAATGCGAGTGCCATGGAAATTGAAGAGATCAAAAACAATACAGGCGTAGATGCGATTTTGGAAGTCGGACTTCCGGGAGGTTATGGCTTCTATGGTGTAGCAGATGTACTCAGTGGAGAGGTGAATCCGTCCGGACATCTTGCGGATACTTATGCAGTGGATAACTCAAGCTCTCCTGCAGCGCAGAATTATGGGAACTATGAGTGGACAAATGCGGATTCTGCATATTCCATCAATTCCGAGATTGTAGAAGCAGAAGGGATCTATACAGGATATAAATATTACGAGACAAGATATGCGGATACAGTATTGGGACAGGGAAATGCTTCTGACAAGACCGGAAGTTCCAATGGAAAAGCATGGAACTATGAAGATGAAGTTTCGTATCCATTTGGATACGGACTGTCTTATACAACATTTTCTCAGACTCTGGACAGTCTGGATGTGAATCTGGAAGATAAGACAGTGACAGCCAAAGTAACTGTAAAAAATACTGGAGATGTGGCAGGAAAAGATGTGGTACAGTTGTATACGTCTCTTCCGTATACGGAATATGATAAAGAACATGCGGTAGAAAAAGCAGCGGTACAGCTTCTGGATTATGAAAAAACAGGTGTGCTGCAGCCGGGAGAATCTGTTACTGTCGAGATTACAGCAGATGCGCAGGATATGGCAAGCTGGGACAGCACATGTGACAATGCGGCAGGAACAAAAGGAAACTGGATCCTGGATGCAGGAGACTATTATTTTACAGTCGGAAATGGTTCTCATGAGGCGGTCAACAATGTGCTGGCAGCACAGGGTATGACAAAGGCGAACGGAATGACGGATGCAGGAAATGCAGCAAATGTGAAGAAATGGACACTGGATACATTCGACTCTGAGACATTTGCGTATTCGAAAAACGGAACAGCGGTAGAAAATCAGCTTCAGGACATGGATTTGAACTACTATATGCCAGATACAGTAACATACTTATCAAGAAGTGACTGGAAGGCAACATGGCCAAAAACATACAAGGATCTGACAGCGACAGATGAAATGATCGAAGTGATGAAAAATAATCTGGTAGAGATCAAGGAACAGGGAAATCCGGATGAAGTTACATTTGGCGAGGACAATGGGCTGACACTTGCAAGCCTGAAAGGTGAGACGGACTTGACAAATGAAAAATGGACAGATTTGATTGATCAGATCACACTGGAAGAAGCGATGATCCGTACTGGATTTGGTGGAACCAGTACAAAATCAATTGTATCGATCGTGTCTCCGGAGGCAGTACAGAATGACGGACCGAACGGATTTAATTCTTATACATTGGGACAGTACGCAAATACAGATACAGATTCCGCAGATCCGTATGTCATCGATCCGGATGACAAGAATCTGAATTACAAATTCGGAACAATGAGTAATGAAACAGTGATTGCGCAGACATTTAGTAAAGAGATGGCTGCAGAGTACGGAGCTGTGACCGGAAATTATTCCATCTGGTCAAATCTTCCAATCCTCTGGGGTGCAGGAACGAACCTTCACCGTACACCTTACAATGCAAGAAACCATGAGTATTATTCTGAAGATGCGATTTTGACAGCATATCAGGCAGCAGCTTACATTGCAGCAGGAAAAGAATACGGATGTATCATAGCGCCGAAACATTTTGCATTCAATGATACAGAGATCAACCGTTCCGGTATTGCAACATTTATGACAGAGCAGAAAGCACGTGAGAATGAACTGCGTGGAACACAGGCAAGTGTGGAAGATGCACAGACACTTGGTATGATGACAACATTTAACAGAATCGGATGTACTGCAGGGAATGCACATTATGGTCTGCTGATGAATATTCTCCGCAAAGAATGGGGATTCCAGGGGCTGATGTCAGAAGACTTTATCCAGGATGCAAACTACAGTGTGTTAAAAGAAGCGGTACACTGTGGTGTAACGATGACTTGCAATACTGGTGACAGTAATATGGAAGCTGTAACAGCAAAATGGAATTACTGGACCACAGAGGCGGTCAGCAAAGATGCGTCTATGATGCAGGATCTGAAAAATGTTATGATGTGGCAGAATTATGCGCTTGCAAATTCCAACGCAATGGATGGATTGAATGAGACTTCACAGATTAAGGATGTGCGTACATGGTATGATAATGCATTGACAGCAACATCGGCAGTGTTGGCTCTGCTTACACTGGCAGCAGCTGCGATGTATATAAGAGATGCCAAGAGACGTAAAAACAGTTAGGGGAGGGTATGTTATGAATTTTATCAAAAAACAGGCTGCAGGCTTTTATCTGATGCTGCTTGCACTAATTCTCGGAACAGCAGGAATCGTATTTTATGTGATCAACTGCAACACGGCATATTTTTCCAATCTTGGAATCAGCTGGGGAGTTGTAGGATGTCTTGTGGCAGGAGTGGTTCTGGAAATTCTTTTTGTGGCCGGACAGGAAAAGTCGCCGGAAATGCCGGTACTGGATATTCTTCCGATTCTGGCGGGAGTGCTTTTGATGGCAGGATTTGTATTTTTTGTCCGCCTGAGAGTGAACAGCATTGCGACTATTTTATCATTTGAAAGAAATGCGCAGACTATGGCGGATTTGTCCAGTGCGATCATCGGAATGGGATGTACTCTGGCAGCAGTTATCATGACGATTATCTCTTCATTTTTCAGAACAGTAAGAGAGGAAAAATAGAGAAGAGTGAAGGGTGTCTTATTACAGGCACCCTTATTTTGACGTTTGAAAACAGGCTTGGTATACTAAGAAAAAACAACCGATAAAAACAGTTGAGAGGAGACGAAACAATGATTCGAATTGCACTGGTAGAAGATGATCCGGCGTATGCAGAGCAGCTGCTTTCTTACTTGAAAGAATACGAGAAGGAGAGTAAAGAGAGGATCAGCGTACAGACATTTTCGGATGGGGAAGATATTGTAACAGAGTATCGGGCAGACTACGATATTATCCTTATGGATGTGGAAATGAAATTTATGGACGGCATGTCGGCTGCAGAAAAAATCCGGAAGATGGATACCGAAGTTGTGATTATTTTTATTACAAATATGCCGCAGTATGCGATACAGGGATACCGGGTGGATGCCCTGGACTATGTATTAAAACCAGTTTCTTATTTTGCGTTTACGCAGCGGATCGACCGTGCACTGACGAGACTGAAAAAGCGGGAGAAGAAATATCTGACGATTGCAGTGAAGGGCGGTATGATGAAGTTGGATCTTTCGGAGATTTGCTATGTGGAAGTGCAGGATCATGATCTGATCTATCACACAGTCGGGCAGGATTACAGAACAAAAGGCACGATGCGGGATGCAGAGGAAAGTCTGGCGGATGGTATGAAAGAGGAGCGGTTTTTCCGGTGTAACCGGTGTTATCTGGTGAATCTGGATTTTGTGGAAAATTTTCAGGGGAGTGACATCACCGTGAATGGAGACTGTATTCAGGTAAGCCGCGCAAGAAAGAAGGCATTTTTAAATGCGCTCAATGATTTTATGAATGGGGTGGGAAAATAGATGAGTGTGCAGGAAATGATCAATACTCCGGGATATTATTATTCGCTGGCATACTGGCTGGCAGCGTTCATTGTGACCTGCACGAATGAGAAGAGAATCCAGGGTATAAAACGATATGTGACACATTTGATATTTCTGGCAGCAATCGTGGGGTTTATGGAGATTACAGATGGTGTGAGGACCAGTTTGTTCCTTCCGTGTATGTTGGTGTCGGTTTCTCTGTTTTTGATCTATATTTACCGATGCTGTCAGTTTTCACTTGCCGAGGCTGGCTATTATTGCGCGCGAGCGTTTATCAGTGGAGAATTTGCCGCATCTTTCGGCTGGCAGATTTATTATTATGCAGTGAAGACATTTCAGATCAATCATGTGAAAAGTGTCCAGTGGGTGCTCCTTGTGATCGTGTATGCGGTCATATTTGGAATTTTATATCTGCTGGAAAAGTATTTGCAAAAAGGCGGCAAAGAAATGCATATCAATCGTCGGGAGCTGTTTACGGTTCTGATTATTACAGCTGCGGTGTTTGCAGTCAGTAACCTTAGTTATATTGATAAGGACAGTCCGTTCAGCAGTCAGTTTGCAGCGGAAATGTTTATTATCCGGACCCTGGTAGATATGAGTGGAATGGCGGTTCTCTATGCGTACCACATTCAGGTGCGGGAGCTGCAGATGAAATTTGAGGTGGACACGCTGCAGAATATTTTACAGATGCAGTACAAAAATTATCAGCTTTCTCAGGAGAGCATCGAGATTGTCAATCAGAAGTATCATGATTTGAAGCATCAGATCGCACTTTTGAAATCGGAAGCGGGCAGCCGAAAATCGGTAGAGTATCTGGAGAAGATGGAAAAAGAAATCAAGATTTATGAAGCCCAGAATAAGACGGGGAACAAAGTGTTGGATGCTGTTCTGACAAGTAAAAGTCTGTATTGTCAGAATAATGGGATCGGACTGACGTGTGTGGCGGATGGAAGTGTATTAAATTTTATGGAAGATATGGACATCAGTGCGTTATTTGGCAATATTTTGGATAATGCGATCGAAAGTGTGGAAAAGTTGAGGGAACAGGAAAAAAGACTGATCCATCTGTCGGTTGCAAAGCAGAAAAATTTTCTCAGGATCCGGTGTGAAAATTATTGTGAGGAGTCGTTACAGTTTGAAAATGGAATTCCGGTCACTACAAAGAAAGACCGGCGCTTTCATGGGTTTGGCATGAAGAGTATCAAAAGCACTGCGGCAAAATACGGAGGTTCTGTGACAACGGATTTGAAAAAGAACTGGTTTGAACTGCGGATCCTGATTCCACTTTCCTGAAAAAGTGTTTGCGGAGCAGGCAAAACAGAGCTACAATATGAAGTAAACAGGACAGGCATTGGGGAAGAGAAAAGATGCCGGACAGGAGAGCTTATGAGTATCGAAAAAACAATATTTGGAACCACAAAAGATGGAAGAGAAGTAACTGCCTATACGCTGCGCAACATTCGGGGAATGCGTGTGAAGATCAGCAGTCTCGGAGCGGCAATCGTATCCGTGGAGATGAAAGATTTTGCGGGAGAGCGCAAGGATATTGTGCTTGGATATGACAAAGTATCGGATTATGAAGAGAACGGAACTTTCTTCGGGGCAGCAGTCGGACGGGGGGCAAACCGGACAGAAGGCGCCGGATTTGTGCTGGATGGGACAGAGTATCACCTTCCGAAAAATGAGGGAGAGAATAACCTGCACAGTGGACCGGACAGTTATGCGTTCCGCCTCTGGGATTGTGTGAAAGAGGAGGAAGACAGTGTTTCTTTTCATCTGGACAGCCCGGATGGAGACCAGGGATATCCGGGGAACTTCTCGATTACCGTGACCTATACCCTGACAGATCAAAATGAGTTGAAGATCCACTATGAAGGAGAATCTGATCAGACAACGATCGTGAATATGACGAACCACACTTACTTTAACCTGAATGGACATAACTGCGGCAGCGTAAGACGTCACTGGATAAGACTGCAGGCATCTTCGTTTACACCGGTAAAAGAGACCGGTTCGATTCCGACAGGAGAGATTTGGCCGGTGGAAGGTACACCGATGGATTTCACAAAAGGAAAAGTGATCGGAGAAGAGCTGGCATCCGACTATCATCAGATGCGTCTGGTCAAGGGATATGATCACAACTTTGTCATCGATGGATGGGATCAGACACTGCGCAAGATTGCAGAGGTGGAAGGAGAGCAGTCCGGAATTACCATGAAAGTATATACGGATCTTCCGGGTGTGCAGTTCTATACCGGAAACTTCCTGGAGGGAGTCAGAGGAAAACGCAACATGATCTACCACGATAACTCCGGCTTCTGTCTGGAGACACAGTATTATCCGAATGCGGCGAATGAGGAAAGCTTCCCGTCACCGGTACTGAAAAAAGGAGAAAAATACGACACCACGACAATATATCAGTTTGGAGTGAGATAATCACATAAAAGTTCCCGGCAGAAATTTTCTGCATATTTCTCTGGACAGCGAAAAACTTGCAGATTTAATTTTACAACCGAATGGAATTCAGATTATTTTTTGATAAAAGAAAAAATAAGGCAGGATGACAAGGAATAAATCCTTAAGCATCCTGCTTTACTTTATACGGTATCATTCCTCTTGATATATCCCGGATTGTCTACATTTGCAATAATTTCTTTGGCGTGTAAGAGCTTTGCACGCTTGTCTACCACCTGATTTTCCACATGAACGTCTTCTCCTACATAAGCGCCCGGAAGGAGAACGGTATTCCTTACAACAGCACCTTTTTTAATCATGCATCCACGTCCGATCACAGAGTTTTCCACAGTGCCTTCGATCAGGCATCCGTTGGATACGAAAGAGGTTTTTACATTTGCAGTCTCAAAATATTGAGTCGGACAGGAATCTGTCGTTTTTGTATAGATCGGCCAGTTATCATCAAACAGACTGAAGGCGGATTTAAAATCGAGCAGGGAAAGATTCGCTTCGTAATAGCTTTTCAAATCTGTAATGGCGGCAAAGAAGCCACGGTGGGAAACTCCGCGGATATCCAGTTCGCTGCATTCTATATTGATGACTTGGGGCAGTGTGTACATAGAGGACATATCATGCCCTTTTTTGATCAGGTCGATAAACAGTTCTTTTTTCATTACATAAGTATCCATGAAGATATTTCTGTTTTTTGCATTTCCTCTGTTTTTTTCAATCGAGAGAACACCTTTCTGGCGGTTCAGATTCAGAAGATCACAGTTTAAGAAGTGATCCTTTGCATTGTCAACAGAATGATACAGCAGCGTAATATCCGCTTCGGAGTCGATATGGCTCTGTAACAGTGAATCAAAGTTCATGGAGTATACCATGTAACTCGGGGCAATGATCACGTACGGGCAAGGTGTATTTTCAATACACTCTATGTTTTCTATGTAAGCTGCAATTTCGTTGTCATAAATGCTGTTTTCAATTCCGTTTTCAGAAAAGAGGATTCGGACTTTTCCACGTTTGGAGTTGATATTGTAATGTCTTCCGGTTCCGATATGTTCGGTAAGAGAACGGGGCTTTTGATTAATATACACCTGAATCTGGTCAATGCCGCTGTTGCTCATATTGGAAAGCGGAAAATCGATGACACGGTATCTTCCGAGGAAGGACATGGCACCGATCGGACGGTAAGACTGCAGTCCTTTTACCCAGATGTGGTTTCCGGAAAAGTTGATGATTCCTAATGCCTTGCTCATATTATTCTGCTCCTTTCACACGTTTTGCAACAAGTTCGATATGTTCGCTGTCCGGACTGCCTACTACGGCATTTTTCCCGATCCGCACTCCGTCAGCGACCAGGGCGCGCTGTACGACAGCTCCTGCTTCGACAATCACTCCCGGCATGAGTACACTGTCAATGACTCTGGCGCCGGTATCGATCTTGGCACTGGTAAATAACACGGAGTTTTTGACTTCACCGTCGATCATGCAGCCCTGGGTAATGAAAGAGCGTTTAATATCGGCGTTTGGTCCGATATAATGAGGAGGTGTTGTCGGATCTTCCGTATAGATCTTCCATGCGGGATCGTTGAGATCCAAAGCATTATTTTTGTCCAGAAGATCCATATTTGCTTCCCAGAGAGAGTCGATTGTTCCAACATCTTTCCAGTAGCCCTCAAATTTATAGGCATAAAGATCTTTCCCATCATTTAACAGCGTAGGAATGATATCTTTTCCGAAATCGTGGTTGGAATCCGGATTTTTCATATCTGTCAGCAGCATTTTGCGAAGCAGCTTCCAGTTAAAAATGTAAATCCCCATGGATGCCAGATTACTTTTTGGGTGTTCCGGTTTTTCTTCGAACTCTACGATACGTCCTGTAGAATCGGTATTCATAATCCCGAACCGGCTTGCTTCTTTGATCGGTACTTCGATCACAGCAATCGTGGCATCTGCACCGCAGGTTTTGTGATAATTTAGCATGGCATCATAATTCATCTTATAAATATGATCACCGGACAGGATCAGAATATATTCCGGAGCGTAGGTGTCAATAAAATCGATGTTCTGGGAAATCGCATCTGCAGTCCCCCGATATACATCCAGATTGGAATCTGCTTTCTCACGTGGAGGCAGTACATAGACTCCACTGTCTTTGGCATCCAGTCCCCAGCGTCTGCCTGCCGCAACGTAGCTGTTCAGCAAGATCGATTCATACTGCGTGAGCACACCGACAATATCAATTCCACTGTTGGCGCAGTTGGAGAGTGGAAAATCGATGATACGGTATTTTCCGCCGTATGAAACCGCGGGTTTTGCCACTTTATTTGTCAGGTCATGCAGGCGGGTGCCTCGTCCGCCCGCCAGGATCATTGCTAACATATTATTTTGCTTCATAGTGAATCCTCTCTTTCATAAACTTTTATATATTATACAATTTTTTAGTAGATTTTTCTATGATTATGTGCAAAATGTTGTATATATATCTGATTGAGAAAGGGAAGACGTAAAACGAATTGCAAATACCACAAGAATGAAGTATGCTGACAGATAGAATCAACAGAGGAAAACAAAAAACGGAGGTGCACAATGAAATTATTGGAATTTTGGGAGGAAATATCCCTGATGCCGGACGCTGTGCGGCAGCTTGAAAAGCTGGAGATCACAGAAGGGGAATATGAGAAGCTGCGGGAGTTATTTCTCAGAGATGTGAATTTGTTTTATGAAGCAGTGAAAAAAAGAGAAGATTTCCGGCTGGTATTTTTATATTGTTTTTCAAAAATGGCCTGTGAGGTTTATGATCGGTATTGTGAACAGGGGATTTCCAGACGGGTTTACCGGGATACGTTTTATGATCTGACATTGTGGTGTGAAAATTGTTATAAAGCGTATGGAGAATATGGGATTGCGCAGTACGACTGGTTTTGCAGACATCTGGATATGAGTCTGTTTCGGCTTGGGCGTCTGGAATTTGAGAGGATCCCGTCTTTATGGGAGATACAGACAGACGGGATATCGGTTCACAAAGGAGATCCCGTGATCAGCGTGCATATCCCGCAGGGAGAGAAGCTGGAGCTTGATGCCTGTCTGGATTCATTTCGTCAGGCAGAACAATTCTGGAAGGAGAAGCAGGTATATCTTTGTCATTCCTGGCTTTTATATCCGGGGCTCAAAGAAATTATGAAGCCGGAATCTAATATTTTGCAGCTCCAGACATTGTTTCATATTGTTGCGGTTGATTTTGAGGGGAGAGAGGCAGAAGAGAGGATTTTCGGAGAATTGGAGACGGATCCCCGAAACTATGCAGAGGACACCAGCCTGCAGAGAGCAGCCAGAAAATATCTGCTATCCGGGGAGAAGCTTGGGAGCGGACTTGGGGTATGGACAGGCGAGGAAAAAGACGCAAATACAGCAGATCATATTCACACATGGATACAGGAACACACAGAAGAACTGGTTAACACAGCAGATTACATTTTTCGGCATCCAGAACTTTCCAAAGAAGAAGTCGTATCTTCAGCCTGTCTTTCTGACTATCTGGAAGAAAAAGGATTTCGTATCACAAAAGGAATCGCAGGGCTTCAGACCGCATTTGTTGCAGAGTGGGGAACAGGAAAACCGATACTTGGATTTCTGGCAGAGTATGACGCTCTTCCGGGTCTTGGCCAGGAGCCGGTCTGCACGTATCAGCCGCTGAAAACGCCGGGGCACGGATGCGGACACAATCTGCTTGGCACAGCCTGCGCAGGGGCAGCCTGTGCCTTGAAAGAGCGGATGGAAAAAGCGCAGCTTTCCGGAACAATCCGGGTATATGGCTGTCCGGCAGAAGAAATCATCATCGGAAAGATCCAGATGAATGAAGCGGGGGTGTTTGATGATCTGGATGCGGCGATCACCTGGCATCCTTTTGACCGGAATCGGGTGAGTTATGATATCTGGCAGGCGCAGGACATGAAGAATTACAAATTTTACGGAGTCAAAGCACATGCGTCCAAACATCCGGAGCTTGGCAGAAGTGCACTGGATGCGGCAGAACTGATGAATGTGGGAGTGAATTATTTACGGGAACATGTGGCGGATGATGTTCGGATTCATTATACATATACGAACACAGACGGACCGGCGAATATCGTGCCGGATTTTGCTTCTACGAATTACTTTATCCGTTCATCCAAACGTTCCAGGACAGAGGATGCATCGAACAGAGTGGATGACTGTGCGAAGGGTGCGGCTTTGATGACCGGAACGAGAGTGGAGATCGAGCTTGTGACGAGCAATCAGGAAATGAAAGTGAACCGTCCGCTGGCAGAAGCCTTTTATCAGGCGATGACAGAAACTTCACTCCCGGAATATACAAAAGAAGAACTGCAGTTTGCAGAAACCATCACAAAAGAAGCGGGATTGATCAATGACGGAAATTATTTTGGAGGTCTGGAACCGTTGGAAGATCAACCTGTTTTGCTGGCGATCGGAACGGATGTGTCGGAAGTCAGTCATACCGTGCCGACTGTGATGCTCAGTGCTGCTACGATGTGTAAGGGTACACCGCTGCATCACTGGAGTGCAGCCGCACAGTCCGGAATGAGCATCGGGCAGAAGGGAATGCTGTATGTGGCAGAATGTATGGCGAAAGGGGTGCTTGGTCTTCTTGAAGATCCAAAGATTCTGAAAGAAGCATGGAGAGCGCATCAGGAATAACAATTTTTCAAAAACTGCATATGGTAATCCGGGAGGTGGTAAGATGTTTTCAGAGATACAGACCATTCCGGATGCCGCTGCAGAGATCAAAGGAAGCCCGGAATTTCCAAAAATCCGGGGAATGGTATATTTTTTCGGAGTTCACAATGGAACGATCGTGGCAGCCGATATCCGCAATCTGCCTGACGGAAATGCGTTTCACGGATTTCATATTCATGAGGGAACCTGTCAGGGAACAAAAGCGGAATCCTTTGCACAGGCGGACGGACACTACAATCCGACAAATGCCATGCACCCGCAGCATGCAGGAGATATGCCTTCACTTCTGGCAAATGACGGAAATGCATTTTTGATCTTTTACACAGACCGGTTTCATCCCGAGGATGTGATCGGAAGAGCGGTTATCATACACGCACATCCGGATGATATGACAACCCAGCCTTCCGGAAACTCCGGCGCTATGATCGCGTGCGGAGAGATCCGGGAAATGAAGGCAGAATAAGAAAAGCCTAATCTTCCGGGCAGATATCCTTTTTTAGGAACACATATTCTGTCCCGGAAGATAGAGACTCTTCGAAAGCAAATCCAAGTCCGGTGAACTGTTTCAGATCTTCTGCAGTCTGAATCTGGTGTTCTGCCATCCAGCGGACCATTTCTCCCCGCGCCATTTTCGCGAGCGTGGCTTTCACCTTTACTTTTCCCTGAACGAACTCGCCGAAAACGCAGGTGACGCAGTGTACGTCTTCTGTCAGATAAGGAAGTACTGCTTTGCTGTATTCTGCGGAAGCGAGATTGATGAGCTCTTTCGGAGAGTCTTTCTCAAATTTACAGTACAATGCCTGATATAGCTGATTGTTCCAGAAATGATACAAATCAGTGGCATTCTCAGTTTCCAGTTTGGTCTGCATCTCCAGACGATAGGGAATGACAGCATCTGAAGGGCACAGGACACCATAAAATCCGGAAAGAATGTTCAGATGCCGGTTTACGTAGTCCCACTGTGTATCAGAAAAGATGCCCGGTGCGAGGTATTGGTATTGGATCCCTTCATAGGCGAGAACAGCGGGAGTGACAGCGTCAGCCGGTGTAAATTCGCACAGTTTTTTTGTATTTTGAAGTGCCAGTTTTTCACTGCATTTCCAAAGTTTCTGCAATTCTTCAAATGACATCTGCTTTAGCGTCTGATATAAAAGGTCTGTCTGTTCTGCAAAAACAGGTGTGGTGGCAGTGCCGGGAAATTCTTCGCATATATTCATTTTTTTCGCAGGTGAAATGATGATTTGAATCATAAATGGTGGTTCTCCTTTTCTTGTGTATGCTCTATGACAACGTTTGTTTCTGCATCCAGTATGCTTCTTAATTCCTCCAGCCGCGGATCGCCTTTGAAGTAGGAGGCTCCGTAAGTGAGATTGAATGCATAATCAAAATCCGGTGGATTTTTTCCCTGATTGTGTTGCAGGATCGTTTCTGCTTTATCCAGTGCCTTTACCAGATGTGCTTCCGGGATGGAGCAGTTGTTGTATTCGTTCCACAGGGAAAGAAATTCTGACCGTTTTGGCTCGGGGAGAAGCTGGAAGATCCGACAAATATCAAGGTATTCCTGTTTGGATTTTGCAAGGGGATCCGTATTGGAAATTGCAGGAATATCTCCGGCATAGAGTTCTCCGAGATCGTGGATCAGACACATGGAAAGCACTTTTTTAGCGTCCAGCTCCGGAAATTCATCGATCAGAGTCAGAGCAAGCAGCGCAAGACGAAAAGAATGTTCTGCCGTACTTTCCTGTCGTCCTGTTTTGGTCCAGGCAGTGCGGGTGACAGATTTGATCCCCTCTACGGTGCGGATAAAATCCAGGTATTCGTTGAGATGTTCCATAGAATCTCCTCCTTGTGAAAAGTTCAAAATAAAAGGTTATAATTGATGTAAACAATAATTATCATACGATATTTTCGGATGGAAAGTCTACCATAACAGGCAGAAAAGTGTTATTATCAACAACAAAGTACAACAAGGAGTTTTTAGTATGAAGAAAATAATTTTAGGGTCAGCTTCACCGAGGCGAAAAGAGCTTTTATCACAGATCGGGGTTCCGTTTGAAGTGCGTGTCAGCAATAAGGAAGAAGTGTATACAAATACGGTTCCAAAGGAGATTGTAAAAGAGCTGGCGCTGATGAAAGCGGAAAATGTGGCATCCGAGATCCCGGCAAGGAATGTGATCGTGATCGGTGCGGATACGATCGTTGTGCATGAAGAACAAATTCTGGGAAAACCAAAGGATGAACAGGAGGCTTTTGAGATGATCCGGTCACTGCAGGGAGATACACATCAGGTATATACGGGTGTTGCGGTTCTGGATTTTGATGAAAACGGAGAAAAAACGGTGATCAGCCACGCAGTGGAAACAAAAGTTTCTGTCAATCCGATGAGCACAGAAGAAATCCAGAAATATATAGAGAGCAAAGAACCTATGGATAAGGCCGGGGCTTACGGAATTCAGGGGAGATTTTCCGCATTCATTGAGAAGATCGAAGGGGACTATTTCAATGTCGTAGGACTTCCTGTTTCTTACGTATATCAGGTGTTAAAAGAACTGGGGGAGGTATAAGATGCGAGGCAGAAAAACAGCGGCAAACTGCGAAAGCTGCATGAATTATGAATATGATGACGATTATGAGTGCTATGTCTGTACGCAGGATCTGGATGAAGATGAGATGGTGAGATTTGTGCAGGGAGATTTCAGAGAGTGCCCGTATTATCAGGTGGGGGATGAATACCGGGTGGTGAGGAAGCAAATGTGAGAGAGCTTATGCGAAAAGTCCGCAAAAGATATGTAGCTTTCAACACAAATCAGGCTCCGCCGAAGAAATCCCTTGAAGTGGCTGTAACGCCTGTTGGATATGTTCGCCAATTGGCTCACATATAACAGCCTAACAGCCAAAATCAAGTGTATTTCCTCGCTGCGCTACAATGATTTGTTTATGAAAGCTACATATATTCACAAACTTCCGCCATTTTCCCGCAGCCATTTCTGTGCTTTTCGGTAATCGGGCAGTACGGATTCTACAATATTATAAAAGGCTTTTGAGTGATTCATTTCCAGACGGTGGGCGAGTTCATGTACAACGATGTAGTCCACGATTTCTTCCGGAGCGAAGATCAGACGCCAGTTATAGTTTAAATTTCCGGCGCTGGAGCAGCTTCCCCAGCGGGTTTTCTGTTCCCGGATGGAGATACGGCCGTAGGTGACGCCCATGATACGGGCATAATATTCTGTCTTGCGTGTAAAAATATCCCGTGCAAGCTGGATGTATCGTTTCCGGTCATTTTCAGAAATCTGAGGTTTTTCAGAAGATTGCTCAAGACGCTGAGATGCCGAGTCCAGATGCTTTAGGATCCAGGCTTGCTTTTCGTAAAGAAATGTATCAATGGTCGGGGCAGGACAGTTTTTGGGTACCCGGACACGGACCGTCGCCTGTGCAGTAATCTGAATTGCGAGGGATTTTCTGTCACTGTATATGACTTCATAAGGAAAGGGATGCTGCATGAAATTCTCCTTTGTAACAATTATTTTAGTTTCAGTTTAGAGAAAACAAAAAGAAAGTGCAAGATATAATTTATAAAAAGGTTTTGTTGTTTTTGTAGAAAATATGAATTGCTTTATTCTGGGAAAAGAGTGTATAATAAATTTATTCGTAAGCTGTATTCTTGCAGCACTTTTGAGTTTTAAAAGTTCAGAAGAATCTAAGGTTCAATATTCAGGCCAATCAGCCGGTATTTATCCAATGTTTTGAAATAAGATCTTTGCTGATGGAAATAATACAGAAAATGACTGTTGAAAGGGTTAAATTTATCATAGTAGAAAGCAGGTGAGAACATGATTGATAAGAACTATTTTGGCGAAGGAAAGAATATTGAATTTAAAAGAGAAATTCCAGGTAATCATGAGAAATTTTTAAAAGATATTATTGCATTTTCTAACAGCACAGGTGGGAAAGTGATAGTAGGAATTGAGGATGAAACAGGGACTGTTTATGGAATTGGTGAACAAAGCCCATTTAAATTGTCGGATTCCATTTCTAATATGGTTTCAGATGCGTGTACACCACAGATTGAACCGGATATTTCAATCCAGACAATAGAAGAAAAAACGGTACTTGTCATAGATATTGTTCCTGGAAAGTTCAGACCTTATTATATTGCGAAAAAAGGAAAAGAGACTACAGCTTTTATTCGAATTAATGGAACAAGCAGACCTGCTGACGCAAGAAAATTAAAAGAGTTAGAGTTGGAAGGCCAGAATATTTCCTATGATTCACTACAGGAAATAGGAAGAGAATTTGACAAAGAAAAGGCATTGAAACTTTGCGAAACAATGAAAAAGATAGCAGTTATATCCTGTAAAACAGACGAAAAAAATGCAGCAAAGGACATGACTATAGAGAAGCTTGAAGATTTTGGAATTCTTTGTAGGGTAGGGAGAACGCTCTATCCGACACATGCATTTGATCTGATGACAGATAACAAAAGTAAAGCATCAAAAATTCAATGTGCATTATTTAAGGGAACAATCAGAGATGTTTTTATTGATCAAAAAGAATTTGATGGGCCAATTTACGAACAGGTGGAAAAAGCATATCAATTTGTTTTAAGGCATATTAATATGGGGGCAGAAATCGAAGGGATATATAGAAATGATTCTTATGAACTTCCAGTATCTGCTATTAGAGAAATGATTGCCAATGCTGTTGTACACAGGAGTTATGTAGATAAGTCTTGTATTCAGGTGAGCATTTTTGATGACAGAGTTGAGGTGTTATCACCTGGGATGCTTTATGGTGGATTGGATATTGAAACTGCAAAGTTAGGAAAATCTACTTGCAGAAATGAAGCGATTGCAGAAGCGTTTCATTATATGCATATAGTAGAGGCATGGGGAACAGGGATACCGAGAATTATAAACAGATGTAGAGAGTATGATTTACCTGAACCGACATTTGAAGAGTTTGGAAATGGATTTAAGGTTACAATGTTTAGGAAAGTAAGCAACGCCAATGAAAAAGTAAGCAACGCTAATGAAAAAGTAAGCAACGCTAATGAAAAAGTAAGCAACGCTAATGAAAAAGTAAGCAACACTTTTGAAAAGTATTTGCCATTATTCAAGGAAGCAGAGATTACGGAGAAATTTATTGAGAATAGTGGCAGAGTATTTCTGGAAAGTGGAGTAGACAAACCATTTGGACAGGCAAATATTATGGAATGGTTAGGATGTTCAAAATCCAAAGCAACAAATGTTATGAATGCAATGAAGGCAGCGAAAGTCATAAAAAAAGTCACAGGACTGGGTGCAGGGAAGTATAAGTTTATAGAACTATAGAAAAAAGAGAAGGTCTCTCAAGGAAGGCACCCCAACAGAACAATCTTGCAATCCCGATGTTATCTTTCTATAATATTCTTAAGTGTAAAGGAAATGGAAGTATCGTTTGAAATGATACAGAAGAGCAGAAAGGGAGCGGGGAATGAAAGAAAAGAAAGAGAAAAAACAAAACGGCTATTTCCGCCATATGGCGGAAGCGATAAAAATGGAACTCAGGGAACATAAAAGCTCATTTATGGTGTATCTTATTTTGCGGATTCTTGTGATCGTGATGCTGGTGCTCCAGGTTTTAAATCAGAATTATGAAAACGTATTTTTATGCATTCTGACACTTTTGCTTCTGATTGTTCCAAGTTTTGTGCAGGTAACGTTTAAAATAGAGCTGCCTACAACGCTGGAGATCATCGTATTGTTTTTTATATTTGCAGCGGAGATATTAGGTGAGATCAATGAATTTTATCTGCTGTTTCCGTTCTGGGATACGGTGCTGCATACGCTGAATGGATTTCTGGCAGCGGCAATCGGATTTTCTCTGGTGGATCTGCTGAACCGGAGTGAGCGTACCGTCTTTAATCTGTCACCGGTGTTTACAGCGATCGTGGCATTTTGTTTTTCTATGACGATTGGAGTTGTATGGGAGTTTTTTGAGTTTGGGATGGATCAGTTTCTCGGATATGACATGCAGAAGGATACGGTTCTTTCTGCAATCACATCGGTCATGCTGAATCCGGACGGAAGAAATATTCCGGTGACGATCGATCAGATCAGGGAAGTGATGATCAATGGACAGCCATTGGGGGTGGGCGGATATCTGGACATCGGACTGATCGACACAATGGAAGACTTGTTTGTGAATTTTATCGGTGCAGCAGTTTTTTCAGTGATTGGATTTTTCTATGTGAGAAGCCGTGGAAAGGGCGTTGCAGGCAGATTTATTCCGAGAAGAAAAAGAGCGGAGAGAGATTTCCTTAAAATTGCAAGGGAACAATCTCTGGAAGAGTCTGAAAATAAGGAGAAAATACAGTCTCAAAAGAGAGAATAAGGTGGAAATGGGACTTTTTGTACACAGAATTGTGCTTCTATGTGCAGAAAGTCCTCTTTTTTTATGGTTTCAGAGAGTATTTCCACAAACAGAACGACAGGTATTTCACAATATTATGGAAGTTTGATGAAAAAAGTGCAAATGAATTACTGTATATTAGTGAAAAAGGAATGGTATAAAATAAAAATGACGAAAAGTCAGTAAAATAAGGTTGAAATATTCCTAAAAAAAGAAAAAAACGTATTTTAAAACACTGGGAATTTCGACAAAAAAAGAGTGCGATCGGAAAAAGAAAACCCTAAATTTTTTTTGTTGACAAACTCACTTGCTGGGAGTAGGATTTAGATAACTTTTTAGGCACGCTGTCTGAAAAGGGATTATAGTACGGAGATTTCAAAGCATGAAATTTCCTTTTTTATGCTCGTAAGAGGCCTCCACCTGGAAGAGAAAAGGGAAGACCCCCAAAGGGCAGTAATTAAAAAAAGAGACAGGAAAGGGAGGGAGCGATACGGAAAATTTAGCAACAGAATTGATGGAAGAGCTGAACTGTAAAACAGTATTTGAACTTCCGGTTCTCGGCGGAATTTCGGAGTCCGTGGTTGTTACATGGATCATTATGGCGGTTCTGGTTGGATTATCATTGATTCTGGTGAGAAATCTGAAGGTAGAAAACCCGGGAAAAGTTCAGTTGGCATTGGAAGCTGCAATTGACTGGGCAACGGATTTCTTTGAAGGGATCCTCGGTAAAGGGAACAAAAGATATATACCGTATCTGATCACAGTTCTTCTTTATCTGGCGTGCGCCAACATGATTGGTCTGCTTGGCTTTAAGCCGCCGACAAAAGATCTGAATGTAACAGCAGCACTTGCCGTGATGAGTATGTGCCTGATCGAATATTCAGGAATACATAAAAACGGTATGAAACATTGGGTCAAGCATTTTGCCAAACCGGTGCCGGTGGTTGCACCGATTATGATTCTGGAAATTTTTATCCGCCCATTGTCGCTCTGTATGCGACTGTTTGGTAACATGCTGGCAGGATTTGTGGTAATGGAACTTTTAAAAGCATTTGTTCCGCTGATTATACCACTTCCGATGAATTTCTATTTCGATATTTTTGATGGTCTGATTCAGGCATATGTATTTGTATTTCTGACCGCACTGTTTATGACAGAAGAACAGGAATAGAAACGGAATTTTTGAACAAATAAAAGAATAAAAAGGAGATTAGAATTATGGGAGCACTTATTGCAATTGGAGCAGGAATCGCAGTATTAACAGGTATTGGAGCAGGAGTGGGAATTGGTATCGCAACAGGAAAAGCAGTGGATGCAATCGCAAGACAGCCAGAGGCTGAAAGCAAGATCAGCAAGAACCTGATCCTTGGTTGTGCACTTGCAGAGGCAACTGCAATTTATGGATTTATCATTGGTATTCTGATCGTATTCTTCTTAAAATAAGCAAATAGAATTAACAGGAAAGGCGGGTGTGGGAAGTGCTGAGATTTGATATGAACTTTCTATATACCATGATTAACCTGATCGTCCTGGCTTTCTTATTAAAGAAGTTTTTGATCAAGCCTGTGACCGACATTATGGAAAAGCGCCGTCAGCTGATCGAAGACGGATTGAAAAATGCCCAGAATGCACAGGAAGATGCGATGAAGATGAAGGAAGAATATGCGCAGGCACTTGGCGGGGCAAAAGAAGAATCTGTGCGGATCGTAGAGAAAGCACGTAAGGACGCCAAATCAGAGTATGAACGTATTGTAGAGGAGGCGGATGCCAGGGCAGGCAGTATCATCGAGTCTGCCAAGGCGGATATCCGTGTAGAACGAGAGCAGACAATGAGTGCACTCCAGTCTGAAATCGCAGGACTTGCAATGACAGCTGCAGCGAAGATCGTGGCAGAACAGACAGGCAATAATCAGGAAATATATGATAAGTTTCTGGAAGAAGTAGGTGAAGCTCATGAAGACACAGACAACAACTAGTCAGATGTACTGTTCATCTGCAGCAATGCGGTATGCACAGGTGTTGTATGAGCTGAATGTTCCGAAGGAAGCCATACAGAAAGCAAGAGAGATATTTGAGGAGGTACCGCAGCTTCATGATGTGTTTGTGAATCCGACAATTCCGGCACAGAAGAAAGAACGTGTGATCGACAAGGTATTTCCGCAGGAAATGAGAAATTTCCTGAAAGTGGCATGTAAATATGAGAGAATGGATCTGATTCCGGAGATATTTGCTGCATATGACAGATATTGTGACGAGCAGGATCGGATCTTAAGTGCCGTATTGACATGTGTAGAGCTGCCCAGTGACGAGCAGCTCAAAAATATGGAAGCGTTCCTTTGTAAAAAATATGAAGCGAGCAAGGCCAGGATTGAGATTCAGACAGACAGTACGCTGCTTGGCGGATTTGTTCTGCGCACAGGAAGCGATGAATATGACTGGAGTCTGAAAGGACGTCTGGACAGACTAGGACAAAAATTAACCTGGAGGTGAACAAGGTGAGTTCAATCAATTCAGATGAAATTATTTCTATTTTAAAAGAAGAGATAGAAAATTTTGACAGTGTGAGCAAAGACAGCGAAGTGGGAACAGTCGTTGCTGTAGGTGACGGAATTGCGACTATTTATGGGATTGATCACGCAATGTATGGAGAGATTGTTACCTTCGATACGGGTTTGAAAGGAATGGTACAGGATATTCAGAAAAATGAAATCGGAGTCATTCTTTTTGGACGGGACACAGATATCAAAGAAGGGACAAAAGTAACTCGTACAGGAAAAAAGGCCGGTGTACCGGTTGGAAATAAATATGTAGGAAGAGTTGTCAATGCACTGGGAGCTCCGATTGATGGAAAAGGCGAGATCGAAGCAGATGATTACCGTCCGATCGAGCAGGAGGCGCCGGGAATTATTGACAGAAAATCAGTTAGCGTACCGATGGAAACAGGAATCCTTTCCATCGATGCCATGTTCCCGATCGGACGTGGGCAAAGAGAGCTGATCATCGGAGACCGTCAGACAGGAAAAACATCCATTGCGATGGATACAATCCTGAATCAGAAGGGAAAAGATGTAATCTGTATTTATGTGGCGATCGGACAGAAGGCTTCTACTGTTGCAAAAGTTGTAAATACATTGAAGAATAATGATGCACTGGATTATACGATTGTGGTATCTTCTACAGCAAGTGACTGTGCGCCGCTTCAGTATATCGCACCATATGCCGGAACAGCAATGGCAGAGCATTTTATGTATCAGGGAAAAGATGTCCTGATCGTCTATGATGATCTGTCAAAACATGCGGTTGCCTATCGTGCATTGTCTCTGCTGCTCGGTCGTTCACCGGGACGTGAGGCATATCCGGGAGATGTATTCTATCTGCATTCCAGACTGTTGGAGCGTTCCAGCCGTCTGAGTGATGAATTGGGAGGCGGTTCTATTACAGCACTGCCAATCATTGAGACGCAGGCAGGAGATGTATCCGCATATATTCCGACTAATGTAATTTCCATTACAGACGGACAGATCTTCCTGGAGAGCGATCTGTTTGCAGCAGGTATGAGACCGGCCGTAAACGTAGGTCTTTCCGTATCTCGTGTTGGTGGTGCCGCACAGACAAAAGCGATGAAAAAAGCATCCGGAAGTATTCGTATTGATCTGGCACAGTACCGCGAGATGGAAGTGTTCACGCAGTTTAGTTCCGATCTGGATGCTGCGACAAAAGAACAGCTGGAGTATGGAAGTGGTTTGATGGAATTGTTGAAGCAGCCGCTTTATCATCCGCTCAGTCTGCATGAAAAGGTCATCACACTGTGTGCGGCGACACATAAAGTGATGCTTGGAATAGAAAAAGCAAAAATCAAACAGTTCCAGGCAGACCTGCTTCGTCATTTCGATTCAGATTATCCGGAAATCGGACAGGAAATCGAAGAGAAAAAGGTACTGACAGAAGAACTGATCGAAAAGATCGTGGAGACCGCAAAGGAATTCAAGAAGAGCAGGTGTTAATATGGCAAATATCAGAGAAATACAGAGCCGCATCAACAGCGTAAAAGATACGATGAAGATCACAAATGCGATGTATATGATTTCCTCTTCAAAAATGACGCAGGCCAGAAAAAAACTGGCGGATACAGAGCCGTATTTTTATGGACTTCAGGGTGAGATTTCCCGTATCCTGCGCCATGTGCCAGAGATCCGGCATTCTTATTTTGATGCCCGCCAGGATATCCCGGCAGAGCAGAAAAGGATCGGTTCGATCGTAATTACGGCAGACAAGGGACTTGCCGGAGCTTATAATCATAATATTATCAAGCTGGAAGAAGAGATCCTTGCACAGCCGGGGATTCACAAGCTCTTTGTTGTAGGTGAGCTGGGACGGCATTATTTTGCAAAACATAATGTAGAGATTGACACAAATTTCCAGTATACCGTTCAGAAACCGACGATGCACCGTGCCAGAGATATTGGCTGGTCGGTGATCGATCAGTTTCTGGCAGGGGAGCTGGATGAAGTGTATGTTGTATACACCCGCATGGAGAATTCGGTACAGACAGATGCGGAAAAATTGAAACTGCTTCCGTTGGAGGCCAAAGACTTCGGAAGTATGAAAATGCCTCTGAATATGTATCGGGAAGCAATTGAACTGTATCCTTCCGCAGACAGCGTGATGGACAGTATTGTTCCGAACTATGTCATTGGTATGGTCTACGGATGTCTGGTAGAGGCATATGCCAGTGAACACAATGCCCGTATGATGGCGATGAAGGCTGCTACAGACAGCGCTGAAAGCCTGATCCGGGAGTTGTCAATCGTATATAACAGAGCCAGACAGGCTGCAATTACCCAGGAAATTACGGAAGTTTGCAGCGGTGCGAAGGCGCAGAAGCAGAAAAGGAAGTGAGAATAGCATATGAATAAAGGACGAATTGTACAGGTTATGGGACCTGTCGTTGACGTAGTATTTGAAGACGGCAATCTTCCTTATATCAAGGATGCTCTGGAAGTTGAAAATAACGGAAAGAAATGCATCATGGAGGTTGCACAGCACCTTGGAAACAATGAGGTGCGCTGCCTGATGCTTGCTGCCAGTGAAGGACTGCATAAAGATATGGAAGTAACAGCCACCGGAGCAGGAATCAAAGTTCCTGTCGGTGAGAAGACACTGGGCAGACTGTTTAATGTATTAGGTGAAACAATTGATAATGGAGAACAGATCGAGGATGCAGAAAAATGGGTAATCCACAGAGAACCGCCTACATTTGAAGATCAGAGTCCTGTAGTAGAGATCCTGGAGACGGGAATCAAGGTCATCGACCTTCTTGCACCATATGCAAAGGGCGGTAAGATCGGATTGTTCGGTGGTGCAGGAGTCGGTAAGACGGTGCTGATCCAGGAATTGATCCGAAACATTGCGACAGAGCACGGTGGATACTCTATTTTTACCGGAGTCGGAGAGCGTTCCCGTGAGGGAAATGACCTCTGGTCTGAAATGAAAGAGTCCGGTGTTCTGGAGAAGACTGCTTTGGTATTCGGTCAGATGAATGAGCCGCCTGGAGCGCGTATGCGTGTGGCTGAGACTGGTTTGACAATGGCAGAATATTTCCGTGATGAACAGCATCAGAACGTACTTCTTTTCATCGATAATATTTTCCGTTTTACACAGGCCGGATCTGAGGTTTCCGCACTGCTTGGGCGTATGCCGTCTGCAGTAGGATATCAGCCGACACTGGCAACGGAAATGGGTGAATTACAGGAACGTATCGCTTCTACAAAGAACGGATCTGTCACTTCCGTACAGGCAGTTTATGTGCCGGCGGACGATTTGACTGACCCGGCTCCGGCGACAACATTTGCGCATCTGGATGCAACGACCGTGCTTTCCAGAAAGATTGTAGAGCAGGGTATCTATCCGGCGGTAGATCCACTGGAATCCAGCTCCCGTATCCTGGAAGCAGATGTAGTCGGAGAAGAGCATTACGAAGTGGCAAATAAAGTCATCGCAATTCTTCAGAAATACAAAGAACTGCAGGATATTATTGCAATTCTTGGTATGGAAGAGTTGTCAGATGAAGATAAGGCAACTGTTATGCGTGCGAGAAAAATCCAGAGATTTTTGTCTCAGCCATTCTTTGTAGCAGAGACATTTACAGGAATCCCTGGAAAATATGTTCCGTTAAAAGAGACAATCCGTGGATTTAAAATGATCATTGATGGGGAGATGGATGCATATCCGGAATCTGCATTTTTCAATGTAGGAACTATTGACGATGTCATTGCAAAGGCAAATGCTGAGGCGGCAGAATAGGAGCGTGGCATATGGATACATTTGGTTTGAAAATCATCGCAAGTGACAGGGTTTTTTACGAAGGACGCTGCAGAAAGCTTGTAATTCCGGCGCCGGATGGTGAAAAGGGAATCTTGCCGAACCATGAAAATATGGTGATTGCAGTGAAGATCGGAATGGCCCGTATGGAGATCGAAGAAGGAAACTGGGTAGAAGTTGCACTCGGAAGAGGATTTGCAGAGGTAGTCAACAACCGTGTGACACTGCTGGTAGATACAGCAGAAAAGCCGGAGGAGATTGATATCCGTCATGCACAGGAGCAGAAAGAGCGTGCAGAGGAGCGAATCCGCCAGAAACAGAGCATCCAGGAATATTATCATTCTCAGGCATCTCTGGCGAGAGCTATGAACCGATTGCGAGTATCTCAGGGAAAACGCTGGAATTTATAGAGAAAAGAAACAAGGAAGTTTGCGCAAAAGGTGCAGCTTCCTTGTTTCTTTTCACATATAGTAACTTTTACGGAGTTACTGTTCCCACCAATCTCCACCTATCCATGCGCAATCGTCGTGCTTGCGCACTCCAGTACCGCACTTCGTGCTAGATTGCTTATGTATGGGCGGTGACTGGTTCCACCAGATGTTAAATATAGATTCTTTGCCTTACATGCAAGCATGACGGTTCAGAACCTATATTTAACATCCGGTGTGAACAGTAACTTTTACGGAAAAATTTATAACATATTCATGGAAATTTAATTGTGTCCCAACAAAATTTCAAGTATAATAAAACCAATCTTGAAAGGAATCCCTTTCAGTTTTCAAATATGGCATAAGAGGCCATTCAAAAATAATTTCCAAATAAACGCACAGAAAAGATGGATAAGACGTTACCGTGCATAGTAACAAGAGAATAGATGGAGTTTGTCTGTATTTGCGATTGTGAAACATCGTGTCAAAAGATATAATAAAATTAAGAATACAGTTACATGCTCATCGAAATCTTCTGAATTCCATCAGAAACCAAGGAGGAGCATGTATGAAGAAGGAAAAAACAACACAATTTTTAATGAAGCCAAAAGTAGATTTCTGTTTTAAAGAGCTGATGGAAGATGAAGAGGTGCGCAACGCATTTCTGGCGGCGGTACTTGGAATTGATCTGGGAGAAATCGTTGAGAGCAGGATTTTGCCGTCCCATTTGCGCCAGAAGGATAAAGATGATAAGTTGGGAATTTTGGATGTACGGGTTTTGTTAAATAACAAGGAGCAGATTGACATTGAAATTCAGGTGACAGCTAGTGAATACTGGGCAGAACGCACGTTGTTCTATCTGGGGAAGATGTTTACCGATCAATTAAAACCAGGAGAAGACTATCAGAAATTAGAAAAATGTATTCATATCGGGATTTTGAATTTTACCATGTTTGAAGATGAAGAATATTACTCCTGTTTTCACTTCTGGTCAGATCAGGGGAGAAAGATGTACAGTGATAAAGTTGAGATCCACACATTGGAACTCCCGAAACTGGCAAAATATGAGTATCCGGAGACAGAGCTGCTGAAATGGCTTCAGTTTATCAATGCAGAAACCAAGGAGGAATTTGAAATGGCAGCGGAAAAAAGCGAATATATTAAGAAGGCGTATGAGGATTTGAACCGGATCAGTGCGGATGAGGAGAAGCGTCTGGAATATGAGGCAAGAGAGCGTGCGATTCGAGATCACCAGTACTTTTCTACGGTTTATAAAAACACTGGATTGAAAGAAGGCAGAAGGGAAGGCAGAAGACAGGCAACTGTAGAATTATTACAGGAAATGGGAATGGAAAAAGAATGCGTGTGTGCAAAGGTACAGGAAAAGTTCCAGCTTTCTTTCCAAGAGGCTGAGCAGGAAGTAGAAAAATATTGGAAATAATAGCGGTAGCTTTTTTGTTTTTAAAACTGGCATGGTTAAAAACGTTAAAACTGGATGTTTAAGAAAAGCCAATCTTAATGTAGTATTCATATAAAAATGATAGCAATTAAGAGGAGGTACAGCAAATGAGTGCAGAAAGATATGAGCTCAACAAGCAGTTAGCACAGATGTTAAAAGGCGGAGTGATCATGGATGTGACAACACCGGAACAGGCAAGGATTGCAGAGGAGGCGGGAGCATGTGCAGTGATGGCGCTGGAAAGGATTCCGGCTGATATCCGTGCAGCGGGCGGAGTATCCAGAATGAGTGATCCGAAGATGATCAAGGAAATTCAGGAAGCAGTATCCATTCCAGTTATGGCAAAATGCAGGATCGGACATTTTGTTGAAGCACAGATATTAGAGGCAATCGAAATTGATTATATCGATGAGAGTGAAGTACTTTCTCCGGCAGATGATGTTTATCATATTAATAAACGCAAATTCCAGGTACCATTTGTATGTGGTGCAAGAGATTTGGGAGAAGCGCTTAGAAGGATCAATGAAGGAGCTTCTATGATCCGTACAAAGGGAGAGCCGGGAACAGGAGATGTGATACAGGCAGTCAGACATATGAGAATGATGAAGCGGGAAATTGCAAAACTGGTCTCCATGAGGGAGGATGAGCTGTTTGAGGAAGCAAAGGCCCTAAATGTGCCGTATGAATTGGTTGAATATGTACATCATAACGGACGTATTCCTGTTGTAAACTTCGCGGCGGGAGGCATCGCAACTCCGGCGGATGCGGCGCTGATGATGCAGCTTGGTGCAGAAGGCGTATTTGTGGGATCTGGTATTTTTAAGTCAGGAGATCCGAGAAAGCGGGCAGAAGCAATTGTAAAAGCGGTAACAAACTTTGAAGACTACAGGATGCTGGCAGAGCTTTCTGAGGATCTGGGAGAGGCAATGGTAGGAATTAATGAACAGGAGATAGAACTTTTGATGGCGGAAAGGGGCAGATAGAATGAAGATCGCAGTACTTGCAGTACAGGGAGCATTTGCGGAACATCGGAAGAAAATAGAAGACCTGGGAATAGAATGTATGGAACTCCGCAAAAAAGAGGACCTGATGAAACCGTTTGATGGATTGATCCTTCCCGGAGGTGAGAGTACTGTGCAGGGAAAACTTCTGAAAGAGCTGGACATATATCAGATATTGAAGCAGAAAATCGAAGAAGGACTGCCGGTGCTGGCAACTTGTGCCGGCCTGATCCTTCTGGCGGAAAATTTGACAAATGACCGGAATATTTATTTTGCAACATTGCCGGCAGCGGTGAAAAGAAACGGTTATGGCAGACAGCTTGGAAGTTTCCGTACAGTACAGGAAATGAAGGGAATCGGGAAAATACCGATGACATTTATAAGAGCTCCATATATTGAAAAAGTTGGAAAAGGAGTAGAAGTTCTTGCGGCAGTAGATGATCGGATCGTGGCAGTAAAATACGGGACACAGTTTGGGCTGGCATTTCATCCGGAATTAGATCAGGACAACAGAATACATGAAATGTTTCTGGATACGGTTAAAGCAGCCATACAAAACAATGAGTCTGCTATAAAATAAATCTATAATAGGATATTCTCAATCTATATTGGACAAATAAATCCTACTATGTTAATATGATTACAAGGAATTAAGAAAGAAACAGATTCCAAAGAAGGAGGAAATAGAAATGGCAGATATCAGAGATTCTAAAAACTGGGGATTTGAGACAAAACAATTACACATTGGACAGGAACAGGCAGATCCGGTTACAGATGCAAGAGCAGTCCCGATCTATGCAACAACCTCTTATGTATTTCACGACTCACAGCATGCGGCAGACCGCTTCGGACTCCGTGATGCAGGAAATATATATGGAAGACTGACAAATCCGACACAGGATATTTTCGAACAGCGTATTGCAGCATTAGAAGGCGGTGTGGCAGCGCTGGCTGTAGCATCCGGTGCGGCAGCAATTGCCTATGCATTTCAGGCACTTGCAAAGGCGGGAGAGCATATTGTGGCATCCAAGACCATCTACGGCGGCACATACAATCTTCTGGCGCATACTCTTCCGCTCACAAACGATGTGACAACAACGTTTGTGGACCCTGAGAAAGAAGGATCTTTTGAGGCAGCCATTCAGGAAAATACAAAAGCGATATTTGTAGAGACACTTGGAAATCCGAATTCAAATCTGATCGATCTGGAGAAGGTGGCAGAGATCGCGCACAGACACAATATTCCGTTGGTAGTAGATTCTACATTTGCAACACCGTATCTGATCCGGCCGATCGAACATGGTGCAGATTTGGTGATTCACTCCGCAACGAAATTTATCGGCGGTCATGGAACAGCGATTGGAGGCGTGATCGTTGACAGTGGAAAGTTTGACTGGAAGGCATCCGGCAAATATCCGTGGATTTCAGAAGCCAACCCGAGTTATCATGGTGTATCGTTCTCAGATGCAGCAGGCAGTGCGGCATTTGTAACCTATATCCGTGCAGTGATCCTGCGTGATACGGGTGCAACACTTTCTCCGTTCCATTCCTTTATCTTCCTGCAGGGGCTGGAGACATTATCTCTGCGTGTTGAGCGGCATGTGAGCAATGCGCTGAAGATCGTGGAGTATCTTGCGAATCATCCGCAGGTAGAGGCTGTACACCATCCGTCACTGGAAACGGAGTCAACCCATGAATTATATAAGAGATATCTCCCGAACGGAGGCGGCTCTATCTTTACTTTTGAGATTAAGGGAGATGCGCAGACGGCCCAGGCATTTATCGATCAGCTGTCTATCTTTTCCCTGCTGGCAAATGTAGCAGACGTGAAATCTCTGGTGATTCATCCGGCAACCACCACTCACAGCCAGTGTACGGAGGAAGAATTGTTAGATCAGGGAATCAAACCAAACACGATCCGGCTTTCAATCGGAATTGAAAAAGTAGAAGATCTGATCGCAGATCTTGATGCGGCATTTAAAGGAGTAAAATAATGGATATTGATGTTTTAGCGATAGCGGCAGTGGCGATTACAGTAGTTCTGTTTGTACTGCTGTCCTATCTGGGAAGAAAAAAGCATTTACGTCCCAGTCCAGTATGCATTTCTGATCGTATTGACACTGATCGTTTCCATCGGAACAGTAGGAGTTCCGGGAACCTCCACAGTAACAACCACAGCACTGTTTACTGCAGCAGGACTTCCGGTAGAGATTATTGTACTTCTGGTTCCGATCTCAAGCGTTGTCGATATGATGCGTACAGCAACAAATGTGACAGGTGCGGCAACAGCAGCAGTTCTTGTGGCAAAATCCGAGCAGCTTTTAGACAGAGAGGTTTATGACCAGAAAAAGAGTGAAGACGGATTGAGCGGAGCAGCTGCAGTTGGTGAATCTGCGAGATAATAAAATAAAAAGCATTCCTGCCGGAAATCATATGCCAAGAAGCAATGATCCATGCAGGAATGCTTTTACTTTATGCCTGATCCTGATAACAATATCCGCCGTTTTCTTTCACTCCGTAAAAATCAGCGAAAGACAGATGAAAAACATCTTTTTCCATACCGGAAAGGTCGATCTTATGTTTGATCAGATATTGATAAATTCCGGAATAATCAATACTTCCCTGTAATAAAATACTGTCTAATTTTCCATCTCGTAAAATTGCACGTTTATAATTGTGGGAATCTTCCTGTTCCAGGACTACATCTCCCTCTTCTTCGATACCGCGTCCGAGAGAAAGTGTGACCAGACCATAGAAATTCATCGTATTTTTCATAGCATAACGATCATCGTAGACAGTTTCGATTCCGCACATATTGAGAGCAGCGACCTGTCCCTGTTTCATGGCATTTGGCCAGATTCCAGATAATCCGGTTACATCTCCGGCAGCGTAAATATCTTTAAAGCTGGTTTCCATGGTGTCAGACACTTTAATAAAACGATCTACTTCGATCGGAGTATCCAGTACGCATTCAACTGCGGGACGAACACCGGCAGCAACAATGACCAGATCACAGTCTACCCGGGTGCCATCATCCAGAAGGACATAGTCGATTGAACCATTGCTGTTCATATGCGTTTCAGAAGCCTTTTTTCCAAGAAGAAAACGGCATCCGTGTTCTTCAAATAATTTCCGATAGGCAGTTCCGGCAGTTTCATTTAACTGGATCGGAAGAATACGATCTGCCATTTCCACAACAGTAACCTCTTTACCCTGCTCGAGAAATGCATAGGCAGCGTCCATTCCAACCAGACCGGAACCAACGATCAGAATCTGTTCTGCCTGATCGGCCAGCGGGCGGATCGCCTGAGCATCCGAAAGATGCCGCAGTCCGAATACATTGTTTGCCTCACGGAACTGTCCAACAGGCGGGATGAAGCTGTTTGCACCGGTTGTGATCAGGAGTTTGTCATAGTGGCAGGATGTGTCATTATCAAGCAGAACCTGCTGGTTTTTTACATCCACTGTTTTTACAGAAACACCCTTGATCCATTCGATTTTATTGGTTTCAAAAAAGTCAGGTTCTACAAAGGACAAGGTATCTTCCTGACGTTCATGGCTCAAATAACGGTGAAGCATGCAGCGGGAGTGTACATGCTCATCTGTGGAAATCATGGTAATAGAGGCATCCGGCTGCTGGCTGCGAATGGTTTTTGCTGCGGTGATCCCGGCAGCCCCCACTCCGATAATAACATGCATCATAATGACACCTCCTCAACATAGATTGCCTGTTTTGGACAGGCTTTTACGCAGTTGGGTTCTGCACCGTCCTGCAGGCAGAAGTCGCACTTTACGACTTTGGTACGGGTGGCAGTATCTGCTTTGAGGACGCCGAACGGGCAGTTCATAACGCACATAAAACAGGAGCCACATTTCGTTTCATCATAAGATACGATTCCCGTTTTCGGATCCTTTGTCAGAGCACCGCTCATACAGGACATCACGCATTCCGGCTGATCGCAGTGTCTGCAAAAAATAGGGCGATAGGTTCCGTCCGGCAGCTTTTCGATGTGGTTTCTGGATTCATTGCGGATGTCCGTCAGATCCAGATCATAAACAGTTCCCGGTGTTTCCCGGTGCGCCTGCATACAGGCGATGGTGCAGTTTTTGCATCCATCGCACTTTGAGGCATCGATCATAATTCGTCTCATAGCGGCACCTCCTATATATGTAAGCCCTGGCGTTTTTCCAGAATAATCTGCTCCAGGATATCAGCAGATTCTTTCGCATCTCCGTTGATGATGACCTGTCCTCCGGTCAGTTCTTTCATATCTTCTGTGAGTACTTTGACTGCAGTTTTGCTTCCCGTTACGAACGGAGGAAGTCCAAGGTGCAGCGGAAGTCCCAGTGCAAGTCCGAAGCATCCGTCAGCCAGTGCCTGCTCTTCCAGCCACTGTGCGGCAGAAAGTACCAGTGGAAGCTGTGGAAGATCTACGCCAAGCTCTGCGGCGATTTCTGTTGCAACGATTTCCAGACGGCCGATCGCAAGACAAGGACCAAAATTCAAAACCGGCGGAATGTTCAGTTTTTCACAGACAGCGCGCAGCTTTGGACCGGCATATTTGGCAGCTTCCGGAGTCATGAGTCCGCAGTTTTCGATTCCGCCTGAAGAACATCCGGCAGTAAGGACGAGGATGTCGCGAGAGATCAGTTCTTTTGTCAGTTCCACGCTCAAGACATCATGTCCGCCTGCAGTCAGGTTGGAGCATCCCACCACACCGGCAAGACCTTTGATCTCTCCGGATGCCAGCAGTTCGATTAGCGGCGTCCACTTTCCGCCCAGGAAGGATTTTAAAGAACCTTCACTGACACCCGTTAATGTATGGTCATTTCCATGTTCTTCCATGAGGTGTAACGCAACACTTCCCCGTCGTTCCTTGTAGGATTCGATGATTTTATCAATAATAATGCTGCTTTGTTCTTCGCGGTTTTCAAATTCAAACGGCATCAGTTCCGCATTCGCTTTCTTTGCAACATCATCCAGACAGATCTGTCGGATCTTCAATTCTTCACAGATTGGCTCGATTCCCGGAAGAGTACAGTTAAATTCTGAAAGAACTGCATCGATCGCTCCGGTTGCCAGGATTGCTTCACTTGTATAGTTGTTTCCTGCATGACCGTCAAATATTTCGGTATAGTGTGCGCCTCTGAGCTGTAAGTCCTGTCCTACGCAGGTACATCCTACCAGTTTGAATCCCTTTGCACCAACAGCCTGCGCTTTTGTCTTTGCTTCTTCTGAAATCAGGCGTTCCTGAAGATCTACGAAAATCGTGTGCTGATGTCCGGTAATCATAATGTTGATGTAATCCGGATCGATCACACGCAGTCCTACCGGGGCCAGGCGAAGCTCCGGCTGTCCGAGCAAAACATCGTTGAGCAGATTGGTTAAGGTCAGCCCGTACACTCCGGTGGAAATACCAAGCTTCAGACAGTCGGTAAGCATATCCACAGGGTCGGAGTTCAGATTGGTGGAACATTTTACAACACCTTTGAATACCTCTGCTTTTGCACCGCCCGGCATGATTCCCAGTTCTTTCCAGCGTTTAATACGTGGTGCATATGCGATTTTCTCAATCAGTTCTGCAGAAACATATTCCGGTTTGTACAGATCGGCAAGTACGGCATCTGCCACTTTTTCTGCTTTTACATAGACATCTTCGTCTGTAATTCCAAACATCTCCGCCAGATGCTCCAGAGATTTCAGACCCTTTAATTCTCCTTTGATCTGGGCGGTTTTCTTCAGATTGAGGGCAGTATTCTCAACGATATGGATATAGCATCCGCTGCCGGAAGCCACTGCTCTTAAGAAATTGCGGGTTACGATCGTATCGGCATCGGCACCGCAGATTCCTCTCGGCGCATTTGGAGTGATGCGGCAAGGACCGTTGGAGCAGAGACGACAACAGACTCCCTGCAGTCCAAATCCACATTTTGTGCTCTGTCCTTCCACGCGGTGATGGGAAGTTTCCATCGGAAGCGAGCGGATAAAGCCTTCTAGAGGCTTGTCTGCGCTTTTGCATGTATTGCATCCATAACATTGATTCATTTTGTAAAATCCTCCTTTGATAAAACTGTACTAAAATAGTAAAGATTAAGGCAAAAAAACACTTACCGAAATAATTCGGCAAGAGATTTTTGTTTCATTTCCTGCACCAGCATATTCTGCAGCCGGCAGAATTCGTGATGTACCAGACATGGATTTTTCGGACTGTTCATAGAACAAGGATAACCCTCTTTCATACATTCTAAAAGAAGGATATCCGGATCTATGGCAGCGCAGAGATCATAGAGAGAAATCTCTGCAAGCTTTAAGTTGAGCGCATATCCCCCGTTGGTACCCCGACAGCTTTTTAAAAATCCGGACTTTTCCAGCTTTCTGGTAATCTTGTAAGTCATGGCAGAGGGCAGATGCTCCATCTCGCAGATCCGTGAGACACTGATTAACTCTCCGGAAGATAATGCACGCATGATGCGGATTGCATAATCACATTCTTTGGTAAATAACATATCTGACCTCCCTGACGTTTTGTCTCATCTTACAATATTGGACTGAAACAGTCAAGTATAATGGAAGCGGAAAAATAAAATAGGGATTATGCATAAAAAAGGCAGAGTTTTTGGGCGATAGGAATAAAAGAAAAGAGAGATATCTATACAATACCACCAAAGTCTACAAAGGAGATTGACAGATGTCAGGAGTTATGCCTATAATAAAATCAAGATATGAAACGGGTTTCAAAAAGTTTCACAGCAGCAAAAGAAAGAGGACATAAGATGGCAAGTATCAGAGAAGTTGCAAAGATCGCAGGAGTTTCACCTGCTACTGTATCGAGAGTGATGAATGGAACAGCGAATGTGGATGAGGAGAAGAAGCAAAGAGTTCTTGAGGCTATTCAAGAAACGGGGTTCAAACCAAATGAACTGGCGCGGGCATTGTTTAAGAAATCATCAAAGATTATTGGAATGATCGTTCCGAATATTGAAAATCCATTTTTCAGTGAAATCGCCAAAGCAGTGGAGGAGGAAGCCTTTCAAAACGGATATAAGATGCTGTTATGCAATTCAGCAAATAATCCGAAGAAAGAACGGATGAACATTCAGATGCTTGTACAGATGCAGGCAGATGGAATTGTGATCATGACCAACAGCGATCGGACCGGAAAGAAGATTGCAGAATGCGGACTTCCGGTTGTCGTGATGGACAGAAAGCTTTCTGAGGGACGGGAAATCGCATTTATCGAATCAGATCATTACAAAGGCGGAAAACTTGCGGCAGAGCATCTGATTGAATGCGGCTGTCAGCATATTGTGTGCCTGCGGGGACCGATGAAGTTTTCCAGCGGGCAGCAGCGTTATCAGGGATATGAGGATGTGTGCAGAAAGTATGGAAGAAAAGCTGTCTGGATCGACTGTGATTATGATTACGATGCCGGACTTGCGGCAGCAGAAGAACTGATTCGCAGATACCCGGATACCGATGGAATCCTGGCGAGCAATGACATGGCGGCAATGGCAGTCTATAAGGTGCTTCATCAGAACGGGCGAAGAGTCCCGGAAGATGTACAGCTGGTCGGATTTGACAATATTGAGTTCAGCAGGAGAATGACACCGGAGCTGACGACCATTTCCCAGCCCATTGAAGAAATGGGAAAACTGGCAGTACAGATGATCATCCATCATGGAGAAGAGATTTCGTATCAGAAAGAAAATATATTTGATGTTGAGCTGATCAGGCGTCAGACGACGAAAAAGAAAGGAGAAGCAGAATGAAACTGGCAGTAGTAGGAAGCATTAACATGGATATGACGGTGACCGCAGAGCGGATTCCGCTAAAAGGGGAGACACTTCGAGGAGACAGCCTTCATTATATTCCGGGAGGGAAAGGTGCGAATCAGGCGGTTGCTATGGCAAAGCTCGGAGCAAAAGTGGAGATGTTCGGATGTGTTGGAGATGACGCAAATGGTACCCGGTTATTGGAGAATTTCAAGAAAGTCGGTGTAGAGACGGGACATATCAAGGTTTTAGAGGGAGTTCCGACAGGGATTGCTATGATCACAGTCGGAGAAAATGACAATACGATCATCGTGGTTCCGGGAGCAAACGGGAAAGTGGACAGAGATTATATTGACAGGATCAAAGAGGAGCTGAAGACTTTTGATATGGTTGTGCTGCAGCAGGAGATTCCGCTGGATACGGTGTATTATGTTGTAGATTTCTGTTATGACAATCAGATTCCGGTAGTGTTAAATCCGGCTCCGGCGTCAAACGTTCCGTTGGAAGTGATCGAAAAAGTGACGTATGTAACACCAAATGAACATGAAGCGGTCCTGATTTTTGGAGAGGAGTATTCTACAGAGGACTTGTTAAGAGAGTATCCGGAAAAACTGATCATCACACAGGGCTCCAGAGGTGTGATTACTTGTTTGAAGAATGGAGAAATCTTGAGTGTACCGGCGAGAAAAGCGAATGTGGCAGATACGACCGGGGCAGGAGATACGTTAAACGGTGCATTTGCCCTGCAGAGAGCAAAAGGAGCGGATATGGAGACAGCACTTCGGTATGCGAATGTGGCAGCCAGCTTATCCACAGAAAAATTCGGGGCACAGAGCGGAATGCCGATGGCACAGGAAGTCGAAGAAGAATTGGAAAAACTGGGAGGAAGAGCATGAAACGACAGGGGATTTTAAACAGTGATATTTCCAGAGTGTTGTCTTATATGGGACATACGGACACAATCTGTATCGGAGACTGTGGACTGCCGATCCCGGATGAGACAGAACGGATCGATCTGGCCGTAAAATTCGGACAGCCGTCTTTTATGGATGTGTTGGAAGAAGTAGGGGCAGATATGAAAGTAGAGAAGATCATACTGGCAGAGGAGATGAAACTTCAGAATCCGGAGATACTCCGTCAGATCGAACAATTTTTTGCAAAGCATGAAACGGGTTTCAAACCAGAGATACAATTTGTTTTGCACAGCGATCTGAAAAAAATGACAAAAACATGCAAGGCAGTTATTCGAACCGGAGAGACAACGCCTTATGCAAATATTATTTTACAGTCGGGTTGTATTTTCTAAGAGAGGAGAACAGCTTATGGAAATTGAAATGAGAGGGATCAACAAGTCTTTTGGGAACAATGCCGTGTTGAACAATGCCGGATTTGTACTCAGTACCGGAGAAATTCATGCACTGATGGGAGAAAACGGTGCGGGAAAATCGACGTTGATGAAGATTTTGACAGGTGTTTATACAAAAGATGTGGGGCAGGTGATCGTGGACGGACAGGAAGTCTGCTACAAAAATGCCAGAGAAGCAGAAAAAGCAGGGATTGTATTTATCCATCAGGAACTGAACGTGTTATTTGATCTGACAGTAGAAGAAAATATGTTTCTCGGCAAAGAAATCAAAAAGAAGTGCGGTGTATGTGACAAAAAAGCAATGCGCCGGGAAGTAGAAAAAATCTTGAAACGCCTTGGAGTAGAGATCGATCCGGGACAGCGGATGGAAGAGCTTTCCGTAGGACAGCAGCAGATGGTTGAGATTGCAAAGGCGCTGATGGTAAATGCAAAGGTGATCATCATGGATGAGCCGACGGCAGCACTGACACAGAGTGAGACGAGAGTACTGTTTGAGGCTGCAAACGCGCTGCGTGAAAGGGGTGTCTCCATTGTGTATATCTCGCACCGGATGGAAGAGATTTTTGAACTGTGCGACCGGATTACGATCCTGAGGGATGGAACTTATATCGACACAAAGAAGATTTCTGAGACAGACATGAATGATGTAGTCAAAATGATGATCGGAAGAGAGATTGGAGAGCGGTATCCGCAGCGGAACGTAAGCATCGGTAATCGTGTTCTGGAAGTAAAAAATCTGACCTGTCCGGGCGTATTTGAAAAGGTTTCTTTTGAAGTGCATGCAGGGGAAGTGCTGGGAGTATCCGGGCTGATGGGAGCCGGAAGAACGGAGATTATGCAGGCAATCTTCGGAAATATGCCGCATGTGACGGGAGAGATTTTTCTGAATGGAAAACAGATCGAGAACAAAACGCCGAAACAGGCAATGAAAAACGGAATCGGATTTATCACAGAAGACCGGAAAGTAGAAGGGCTGATGCTGGAAGAGAGCATTATGAAAAATATTTCTCTCGCAAATCTGAAGCGTATTTCCAGACACGGGGTGATCCAGAGAGAGAAAGAAAAAGAGCTGGTCAAAAAGGGGATCGAGGAGTTACATATCCGGTGTTTTGGACCGCAGCATGAATGTAATAACTTAAGCGGTGGAAACCAGCAGAAGGTTGTATTTGCAAAATGGATGTACACGAATCCGAAAGTGCTGATTCTGGATGAACCAACCCGCGGTGTGGATATTGGGGCAAAAAAGGAAATCTACAGTATTATCAATGATCTTGCCGCAAAGGGAGTGGCGATCATTATGGTATCTTCCGAACTGCCGGAAGTGCTCGGAATGTCTGACCGGGTAATGGTAGTAAGAGAAGGTCTGGTGAGAGGATTTTTAAGCAAAGAAGAGGCAAATCAGGAAAATATTATGATTCTGGCGACAGGAGGAAATCTCAATGAATAAGAAAAAAGCGGCAAATTATATACAAGATCTGGGAGCGCTGATCGCGCTTGTATTGTTAATTGTTGTGATCGGAGCGATCAGTCCGGAATTCCGGACAGTGGGGAACTTCTTATCACTGCTTCGACAGTCTTCTATTAACGGGCTCATCGCATTTGGTATGACTTGTGTCATTCTGACAGGCGGGATTGACCTGTCTGTAGGTTCGGTACTTGCTCTGACGACGGCATTGTGTGCAGGATTTATTTCAGGCGGAATGCCGGTGGGACTGGCAATGATCCTGGCGCTGGTGATCGGAACCGGATTTGGATGTATCAGTGGATTTCTTGTAACAAAAGGCAGATTACAGCCCTTTATTGCAACGTTGATTACAATGACCGTGTTCCGTGGACTGACGATGATCTATATGGATGGAAAACCGATCTCCAACCTGGGAGACAGCTTTACACTGAAAGTGGTAGGAAAAGGAAACTTTTATCACATTCCGATTCCGGTCATCTTGTTTTTACTGATTTTTGTGATCTTCTTATTCGTACTGCAGAAAACAACTTTCGGACGTCATATTTATGCGACAGGAAGCAATGCAAAAGCAGCCAATCTGGCAGGAGTCAATATTGACTGCACAAAACTGGCAGCTTATGCGATTTCCGGATGTATGGCTGCACTTTCCGGGTTGATTTTATTATCCCGTCTTGGTTCTGCACAGCCGACACTGGGCGAGGGCTATGAGCTGGATGCGATCGCAGCCGTAGCACTTGGCGGAACGAGTATGAATGGCGGACGTGGAAAGATCTGGGGAACGTTTATCGGCGTTCTGATCATTGCAGTACTGAACAATGGACTGAATATTCTGGGTGTATCTTCCTATTATCAGGATGTGGTAAAAGGAATTGTAATTTTGATCGCGGTATTGTCTGACAGAAGACGATAAGAGAGGAGAATACGGTATGAGAATGAAGAGATTTGTAAGTGTACTGGCTGCGGCAGTTATGGTGTTTGGTGTGACCGGCTGTAATGCGATTACGATTGACGGAGAAACAGAAAACGTATCCGGAGAAGCGGCAGGAAATGGAAGTATCGGATTTTCTGTCTCTACATTAAATAACCCATTCTTTGTCACATTAAGTGAAGGTGCAAAAGAAAAGGCAAAAACAGAAGGGGAAAAACTGATCGTGGTAGACGCCGGGGATGACGCGGCAAAACAGACCAGCGATATCGAAGATCTGATTTCAAAAAATATCAGTGTCCTGATCGTAAATCCGGTGGATTCCGATGCAGTTGCACCGGCAGTGAAGGATGCGGTTTCAAGAGGAATTAAAGTGATCTCAGTAGACCGCGGTGTAAACGGAGTAGACGTAGACTGTGCCATTGCTTCTGACAATGTGGAAGGTGCGAAAATGGCAACAGAATATATGGTATCACTTCTTGGAGAAAATGCAAAAGTAGCAGAACTGGAGGGCGTTTCCGGAGCCAGTGCAACGATCGAGCGAGGAAAAGGATTCCATTTGGTGGCAGATAAAAAGCTGAATGTTGTTTCCAAACAGACCGCGAACTTCAATCGTTCTGAGGGAATGAGTGTTATGGAAAATATGCTGCAGGCAAATTCCGCAATTCAGGGTGTATTTGCACATAACGATGAGATGGCACTTGGAGCAGTGGAAGCAGTTGGAAACAAGAAAATCCTGGTGGTTGGTTTTGATGCGACAGACGATGCAGTCGCAGCAGTCAAAGCAGGAAAAATGGCAGCAACTGTGGCACAGAAACCGAATCTGATGGGAGAGACAGCAGTTGAGACCGCGATTCAGATTTTGCAGGGTGAAACAGTGGAAAAAACCATCCCGGTGGAAGTGGAGCTGATTACAAAAGAGAGTGTGAAATAAAAGAAAATCGTAAAAATCGTCTTTTGCTTGAGGAAAGTAAAAGGCGATTTTTTATGGGGAATCTTGCACAAAAATCTGCAAAATAGCAGTGAGGAATGGAAGTGTTATTCTATTTATGAAATTTTTATTGGACACTTCATATTCCTCGTGTTAGACTTTATTCATAACATTTCAGGAGAACGGATATTTCTTTTTATTTCCATGTTCTCTTCTTTATTTTCAAAAAACAAATCCAGATGAAATCATCAAATTTTCAATCTAATTCACAAACCATCAGGAGGAACCGCTTATGAGCAATGGATTAAAACAATATTTTCCAATGATTCAAACCCGAGAGGAGCTTTGTAAAAAAATTCAAACTACCCCTGAATTAAAATTTCTGTTTGATTCGTGGGACGAATCCCAACAAGAAGAATTTCTGCAATTTTGCACAGGAATGCAGGGTGTCAAAATACTTTACGATTCTTTTTTCAAAGAAATTTTAAATCCGGATACTGCACCTTCACGTCTGGAAGAATTACTGTCACTGATATTACAACGGCATATTCGTATTTTACACGTACTTCCAAACGATTCTTCCCGAATTGCAGAAGAAAATGCTTTGCTTATTATGGATATTGTTGTTCAACTGGAAGATGGAAGCATTGCAAACATTGAAGTGCAAAAAATAGGATATTCCTTTCCCGGACAACGCAGCGCATGCTATTTGGCTGATCTTTTACTCCGGCAATACAAACGTGCCAAAAATGAACGGAAAAAGAAATTCAGCTATCGGGATATAAAAAGCGTGTATACCATTGTTTTTATAGAAAAAAGTTCCGGAGAGATGAAACGGCACAAGCAGGATTATGTCCACCATTTTTGTCAAAAGTCAGATACAGGACTTCATATGGAGCTTCTGCAGGAATTCGTTTTCATCCCACTTGACATCTATCGGGAAACCCGTCACAATAAAGGTATACCCATCCGGGTATCCCGTAATACATGCCTGCGGCGGGCGGACTTTGTTCGATAAGGTATCAAAAACGATTTAGATGCGTGGCTCACATTTCTCAGCGAGGATAATCCGGAAATAATCGTCCAGCTAATCAAACAATATCCGAAGTTTATTCCTATGTACCGGGAGATTTATGAGCTTTGCAGGAATGTGGAGAAAGTTATGGGATTGTTTTCAAAAGAATTACAAATATTGGATAAGAATACCGTACAGTATATGATCGATCAAATGCAGGATACGATCGATGAACAACAGAGTACTATTCAGGAACAGCAAAACACTATTAAGCAAAAAAGTGAGTTGCTTGCATCTCAGGAAGTTCTTTTGCAACAAAAAGAAAGCGAACTTGAGCAGCTTAAGAAACAGTTAGAAGAACAATGTAAATAATAAGGAATGCTAATTGCTTCGTAAATACAAAGCATTACAGGATACATATTTGGCACTAATGTCACTGATGATTTAAGCCATAGAAAAACCACCCTCAGAATGATATGATACTTTGGCGAGTTTGGGTGGCATTTTCTATGTACATTCTTTAATTGGTCAACCCCTTATGGGCGGTTGTTCTTTTTGCATCTTCAATATAGCACATCTGCATCAATTCTGTAAGGCAATAGGTTACAATTTACATGATTTCTGTTAAAACGTAATTTCTTCGATACTTTTCTACTGATTCTGCAGAAATGTCATGTGTGAATCTTGCTTCAAATACCTTATTATATAGTTCCGCATGTTGTTTTTGGCAAATACTTAAGTAAATTATGGCAATAAGCGCAGCAATAGAAATAATAGTTATTTGCATAATATCATAGAACATATTCGTGCAATTCTCCTTTGTCCATTGTCAGGACTGCTGAATATTTTTGCATGGTTTCCGGAGAGAGTCTGTGAGTGACGCTGATACATGTGATATTTTCCAATGATAAAATACTGTTTTCTACAGCATTTGCGGTTTGTTCATCCAATGACGATGTTGCTTCGTCCATTAGCAGTATATCCTTTCCACTTAACAAAGCTCTGGCGATAGCAAGACGTTGACATTCTCCTCCTGAGAAATTGTTTCCGTTTTCCTCGATTATTGTATCGAGTCCTTGTGGCAAATTTTCAATAAACACCTTTAGTCCTGCTTTCTTAACAGCTTCTGTGATTTCGTGCTCTGTGTATGATTTCCACAGAGTAAGGTTATTGCGAACACTATCATTGAATAAAAAAGTTTTTTGATGAATCATAGCCAGTCTGTCTGGAAGAGCTGCGATTTCATCTGTACAAATCTTTCCTTCGAATTCTGGATAATATCCTGCAATGAGTTTTAACAGTGTGCTTTTCCCACTTCCACTTTTTCCGAGAATCGCGTATTTCTTTCCTTTTTCAAAAGTGGCAGATACATTTTTTAAGATAGTTCTGTCATCGTACTTGAAACTTACATTTCGTAGTGAAATATGTTTTTTGAGTTTGTGTCCTGTTTTTTTCTCATGGATTTCAGGATGAGAAAGAGTATGCAAAGTATCCAATACAGGTCTGGCAGACTTTAGTTCGCTAATCTTTGCAGAAAGCTCGAAGGCAGGAGAAATCACTTGTCCGGTAAGCTGAGTGACTGCGACAATACTGCCAATGGTGATATATCCCTTAACTGCAAAAAATCCAGCCAACCCCATGATAAAAAATTGGACAGCGACAGATGAAAGTGTAGTTAAACCATATACACTTGCCATCAAGGATGAAAAATGTTCTTTGTTGCTATCTAATCGTTTTGCTGTCTTAGAAAATTTATGAAACATCTCATCCTCTGCATGGTAAGTTTTTATCACTTCATAACCAGTTAGAAGATCAGCTACTGTTTCATTGTAGGATGTTGTTGATTTCATGACTGTTTCCTGTGCTGTGCCAAGTACCTTGGTAAAAAGACTTGGCAATAAGCTTGGGATTGCCATGGCTGCAATGGAGATAACAGAAATAAGTGGATTCATGTATAAAAGCACGAGAACAGCAAACACGATACAAATGACAGAGTCTAAGATGGAAATACGGTTTTGCAACACTTTTTCCTCAATGATAGAAAAATTTTGGTTGAATGCCGTAACATATGACGCATTACCCGTTTCTTCATAGTTAGCAATACTTGATTGCAAAGTACCATCTGCTAATACAGTACGCATCTCAAGTAAACGTTTTCTGATATAGCAGGCTTTGTATCGATTTGACAAAAAGATCAGTACACCTAAACATACAGCATAGAGAATACTAATAAACAACACTTTTTGTAAATGGTGAGCGTCTTGGCTGGTAATGGAAATTTGTGCAGCATCAATTAAGGCGTTTAATAGAATTGCGACACCTACAGTTGCCATATTTACTAGTAATTCTAAGAAAAACAGCAGGATGTGTTCCCATTTTATTTTTTTCATAATCTTGATATCTCCCTTCGACAAGTAAATTGTAAAGGGAAGAATGCGGCATTTCCATATCGAGCCATGTATAGTTTTAATTTACATCATTTGTTAAGTTTTTCTCTAAATATTCTTGAACTAAATCTGCCATTTCTTTTTTTCCAATCAGGCGCATATAGGGAATCAGCGCTTCCATACGCATACGACTTTCCTGCCTTTTTTTCATATTGTTAAGAATTTGTGCAATACTAAATTCAATTTCCGGAAGGAGAAACTGTTCTGTTCCACAAATGCTGAGATTCTCTGCTTTTTTTGCATAGAGAAGCGCTTCTTGATACCGTCCCTCATCTTGCAGAATTTGGCTTAGATTATGCGCTAAATTGATCTGAAGGACCTTATAGTCAGAAAGACGACTATGGCTGCGTTCCAAGGCAAACAGGATTTCCTCACCAATACGAATCGCTTCTAAATTTTTACCCGCCATATATTTTGCTGCCGTTAGCATGACAAGAATATTAGCCTCCGTAGGGGAAAACAACTCCCTGCGAAAATCATTGAAGTCGATATCGGGTTTTGTCAGATGGAGTGCGTTTGTTAATTCATCTTCCATTTGCTCGTCTGCAGCACCATCATGCATACGAATTGCCACATGAATCATTTTGGTGTACTGGAGATTAGCGATGTCCATTTTTTCAGTAGAAAGCTGCTGTAATGTCTTTTTTGCCTGAATAAACTCACCTGCGGATACTTGTTTACTGATTTCATCTAAAGTTTGGCGTAAGGATGACTGACACTCGTTTTCATAATAAATATTGCAGAGCTGATAAGTGCTTGTGCCAAGGCGTGCAAGGAGTTGTTCTAAAACTTTTCCCGATGGCATTTGTTTTCCGTTTTCTATCCTTGAGATAGAAACAGGGGAGCAAATACCATCCGCCAATGCTTCTTGTGTTAGTCCCGCTTTTTTGCGTAAATGATGGATTATTTCACCTAATGTATTTTTTTCCATAAGTTTCTGTATTGCTCCTAATAATTTATTCTAATGGATAGAATTGTATCATTGAAATATTCTCTGTTCAATGATGTATTTGTTGTTCAATTTTCCATATTGAATTGTAAATATCTTGTTCCTTGAAATGTCAATTTTCCTTCATCGCCCTCTGTAAGCTTTCCGTACTCTGAGCCGGATACAGACATCTCTATTCTGTCACCGCTTTCCACTTGAAAAGTGACATAATAAGTAGTACTGGATGTTGTATGATATCCATGAGCTCCTGAGGTATCTCCAGCGTTTGGCTGATTGTGATACGTGGTATTCTGGCGTTTTGCAACGATTCTTGCTGATACAGTTAAACGGGGAGAATTATTGTTTTTATGCCAAGTAGAAATCCCCTTTGCCAAAGTGAATATAATCATTATAAAGATTAGTATGAAGATCACAGGAAATAACAATTCTATTATATTGAACATATTTTTTCTCCTCACTTATTGTAATTTTGATTTCTCAGTTCATTTATAAAAATATCTGTGACTATTTTTCAGGCGGCAAGTGCAGATCCAGCATCCGCACACCCAATGGATTTTCTCTCTGACATACAACAAATTCTGTTCCGGACTCTTCCATTTCATACAATTCTTCGGTAACAGGAAATTCAAAAGCTGTTCCGTCATCCAACTGCACAGTCAAAGAATATTCCAGAGAATCATCGTCATCGTCTTGTTCTATATTTCGTTCCAGTACTTTTGCCGGATAGTGGGTTTCCTCTCCACACAGGGCAAAATTACCGGCATACATCATCGGTTCTGCCACCAACAGGAGTGACAGACCGATCATGAAAAGCCCTTCTCCACGCAGACGTTTTGGAGTGCGAAGAACAAAGGCGATGATAAAGATTGCGCCAAGTCCAAACCAGAATGCCAGTGTGTACCATTTTTCTTCCATAATCAGTACTTGCTCCAGACCGTAGTGAAATACTGACATCAGCCACAATGCAGGAAGCAAAACCAGAGGGAGAGAAATGCGGATATGGTGAGACTGCCATTCTGCAGTGGCGCCTTTTTGCTTTCCGTTTAGTGTCAGGACAGGCGCAAACGCCAGATAATATACAATCAATGGAAGGGGAGAAGCTGCCATCAGGTAGATGGTCTGGCTGAACTTCAAGGCTCCTGCGATGAAAAAGAAAAGCGGAATGATACTGCCGGCCCAGAAGAGTGCCAGTACCAGCCATTTCCCAAGTCGGATTTCTTTTAGGTGGCTGTGAAGTCTGGTTGTATATTCTTCCCGCCATTGAATGACAGGTTCGATTCCTTCTTCCTGCTGAATCTGTTGTTCTTTTAACTTTGTTATCTCAAGCGGAATCTCTCTGGATTCGACCCAGTCCGCCAGTTTGTCTACGCCGCGCATATTACGTTCGATCGCGAAAATTTTCTTTTTGTCCGCATTTAAAAACTGAATGGAGTCATTGGCTCCGAAGCGGATGGAAAATCGCTGTCCGGGAAGAAGTTCACGTTTGCGTCCCCAGCTTGTCATATAAGTCAGACTTCCGTTTTCAAAAACGTACAATCTGCGGTTTTTTCCGGCCAGCAGCATCCAGATCCCGCAGATGAGAAGTCCCAGTCCAATCAGAAACATAATCAGACCAAATGGAACATCCAGAGGAGGCTGGACGCAGTATCCGAAAGCAATCAACAAAAGAAAAAGTGCCAGTGGCCAGACAATAAACGCTAAAACAGAAACGAAAAGCCGCTCCTGGATACAAATGACAGGACGGGAATGTTCCGGCAGTTTTGGAGCACGACAAACCAGCAAGGCGATACCGGACAGAAGAATGCTCACATGCATCACAATTCCCAGTGCAATCCCGACAGAAGGGGCATCCCCCATATAAAACAGTGTCATAAACAGTCCCAGGAGACTGTACAAAATGATCACAATACCGGAAAGGAGTGCCGGCCATTTACGAGGTGGTTTGACCACTCCTTCTGGATTCGGGGAGAACGTCATGGACTGATCTGCTGTATCGGATATTTTTCCATCCTCATCGTCTGTCTCCGGAATTTCCGATGGAAGTGACTCTGTCTCCAGATTTGCTCCGCAAGCAGGGCAGGAAGCTACGTATTCAATGATAACTGAAAAAGGAGAACAGGTCAAAGGAAGCCGGGAGCCACAATTCGGACAGATCCAGATCCGGGCGAGGATCTTTTTGCGCACAAAGGCAATCAGAGCCAGTGAAAAAATCGGCCAGATCAGCAATGGCAGTAAAAAGAAAAGCAGTTGATCCTGACGGAAACAAAACGCCAAAAGCAGAAGTTCTGCACCGCCTGCGATCAATAAAATACGACCGGCAATTTTGCCGGAACGTGTAAATGCATTGTGATAAGCAGGGTTTTTCAGCATTTTTAATTCATCCGATTGTGCGGCATCTGCTCCGCCTTCCTGCAGATAAAGGATAAATCGTTCCATTTCTTCATAGAGATTGTCATCGTTTTTTTCCAAAAGCTCCTGTACGGTCTTTCCATCTTCGAGAAAGCAGGTACGAAAACCGTCTGCCCGGATTTCACCGTTTTTGCACTTTACAGTCAAAAGCCCGGGAGCGTATGTGATATCACAATCGCTATAATTAGACTGCAGACGCTGATAAATAGAATTCAGGTGATTCATATAGTGTGCCCTCCTTTGTTAGGTTGTTTGTTTTTGTATTGTATCATATTGCAATAAAAAAGTGGAGAAATGGATATAAAATTGGCAAAAATGACGGAGAAATAGTTGCTGTTGTCCAGTCCATAAAAAGCGTGTTAAAATAAACTGGTTAGAAATATTTTAGATGATAAAGGAGCTTGTATGAGGCGTAATGTAGATTTAAATGAGATTTCAGATGGAAAATTATATACTTCAAATGATATGGTAAAGGCAGATTGTTATGAGTGTCAGGGGTGTTCGGCGTGTTGTCGCGGAATGGGGAAATCTATTATTCTGGATCCCATCGATCTGTTTCATTTGAAACAGGCAACCGGAAAGGATTTTGCCGGGCTTCTGAATCAGGAGATCGAGTTAAATGTAGTAGATGGTATGATCCTTCCAAATTTAAAAATGGATCCTAAGACGGATGCCTGTCCGTTTCTGGATGAGAACGAAAGATGTGGGATTCATGCGTTTCGGTCGGGAATCTGCCGACTGTTTCCGCTGGGAAGGCTGTATGAAGAAGAGGGATTTCGATATTTTCTTCTGACAAAAGAATGCAAAAAAGAGAACCGCAGAAAGGTGAAAGTGAAAAAATGGCTCGGAATTACCAACCTGAAAGCTTATGAGCAGTACATTTCAGACTGGCACCAATTTCTTCTGACTTGCGAAGAGTCAATAGGAGAGCTGGAAAAAGAGAATATCCAGATCCTTACGACGTATATTCTGCGATTGTTTTATCAGACTCCATACGAAGCAGAGGATGACGGGTCATTTTATCAGGAGTTTTATCAGAGAAGAGAACAAGTGCGAAAGACGCTTGGAATTTAGAAAGAGAGGAGGTCTGACAGTGGAAGGGGAAAAACTACAGATTTTAAAAACATATTTTGGATACGATTCATTTCGTCCGGGCCAGGAGGAGATCATCGATCAGATTTTGGCGGGAAGAGATGCGCTTGCCATTATGCCTACCGGAGCCGGAAAATCATTATGCTATCAGGTTCCGGCATTGATGATGCGGGGAATTACGATCGTGATCTCCCCTTTGATCTCTTTGATGATGGATCAGGTGAAGGCGTTGAATGAAGCCGGGATTCATGCCGCATATATCAACAGCTCTCTGACAGAAAACCAGGTTGCAAAGGCTTTGGAATTTGCAAAAGCGGGACGATACAAAATCGTCTATGTGGCGCCGGAGCGTCTGGAGACTCCAAGGTTTCTCGACTTTGCCTGTCATGCCGAAATCTCTATGGTGACGATTGACGAGGCACACTGTATTTCTCAGTGGGGACAGGATTTCAGACCGAGTTATGTGCGGATTGTTTCATTTATCCGCCAGCTTCCTGTCCGTCCGATCGTGACAGCCTTTACTGCCACGGCAACAAAGCGTGTACAGACAGACATCCGGGAAGTACTGAAGCTGCAGAATCCTTATGTGGCAGTGACAGGATTTGACCGGGAAAATTTGTATTTTGAGGTGCAGAGAACAAAAGAGAAAAAAGAAAGAATCCGGGAGTATCTGGAAAAACATTCGGATGAAAGCGGAATTATTTACTGTGCCACAAGAAAGAATGTGGATGAACTTTACCTGTTTCTGGAAAGTGCGGGATTTTCAGTGGGCAGATATCACGCGGGAATGGGCAATGAGGCAAGAAAGAGCAGTCAGGAGGATTTTATTTACGATCGGATCCAGGTGATGATCGCAACCAATGCGTTTGGAATGGGGATTGATAAGTCCAATGTCCGGTATGTCCTGCATTACAATATGCCCCAAAGTCTGGAAAATTATTATCAGGAAGCGGGAAGAGCCGGACGGGATTCGGAGCCGTCAGAATGCATCATTTACTATTCGCCTCAGGACGTCGTTATCAATCAGTTTCTGCTGGAAAGCAAGGAAAACTATGGAGAATACACAGCGGAAGAGATGCAGAATATCCAGGTGCAGGATCGGGAGCGGCTTCAGAAGATGACAACCTACTGTACGACTACGGGATGCCTGCGAAATTATATTCTCGGTTATTTTGGGGAACAGGCAAAAGAGCTCTGTGGAAACTGCTCCAACTGTCTGGAGGAACTGGAAGAGATGGATGCAACAGAAGCGGCAGCAGATGTGATTGAATGCGTCCGTGAGTCCGGGCAGAGATTCGGGGTGAACATGATAGCAGGCACGCTGCTCGGCGAAAATACTGCAAAAATCCGAAATTACCGGATGAACGACAATCTTTGTTATGGAAAACAAAGCAAAATCGGACAGGAACGCATCAAAGAGATCATTCAGGCGATGCTGGAGCGAGGCTATCTGTGCCAGACAAAAGATAAATACGCATTACTGAAGCTCACAGATACATCAGAAGAATTGCTTCAAGGGACGGATCCGTTTGTGATCGCATACAGAAAAGCGGAAGTACAGAAAACATCTGCAAGGCGAGGTGTGAAAGGACTGGGAGACCTGAGTGAAAAAGCGCAGCATCTGTTTGAAGAACTCCGAAAGCTGCGCAGCGAACTGGCAAAAGAAAAATCCATTCCGCCGTATATGGTGGCATCTGATAAGACGCTTCATGATATGTGCGTGAAAATCCCTCTCACAAAAGAAGAAATGCTGACAGCTAACGGGATGGGCGCCAGAAAACTGGAACAGTATGGGGAGGCGTTTTTATACTGCATTCGTGATATTACGAATGGAGATAAGGCGGCATACGGAGCCGAGGAAACGAACTATGGTGCTTCAGAGATTCCGCTGACAGAGCGGGCAAAAAAAGGAAGAAAAGAGGCATTTCATCTGACAGAGGAAATGGAACAGCAGATCGCTTTTGTCACGGAGACGACAATCAGCGAATTCGTGGCATCTATCAATGCACTGCGGGATGAAAAGACGATGAAGCGTCTGACGATCAAATCCATTATTGAGGAACTTCTGGCAGAAGGGTATCTGGAGCAGAAGTTCTGGAACGGATACAGCAGAACCTTTCTGACAGAAAAAGGAGAAGCGCTGGGCATCCGGGCAGAAGAGAGGGAAAGTCAGAACGGAAATCTGTACGATGTCTTTTTATACGGGGAAAAAGCTCAGCAGTATGTGGTAGAGTTATTAAAAAGAAACACTACAGCGGACTGATTCCGGCAAATCCGCTCCAGATACAGGACAGTGTAAATAAAATTCCAAAAACGGAAGTAAAATATAAAAATAACAGTTTCCCCGTATTGTGAGACTCGCTGCTGCAGATGCGGGGAATGGAGCGGTATTTTCGAAGCAGGAGCACAATTCCAAGGATGACGAGCAGATTGGTGATCACATTGTACAGGATATTTCCGCTGTTGCCAGGCATTATGCCTGCAATACGGGGCAGAACATCTCCCAGGATCAGATTGTTGGAAATATGCAAAAGGAGACTGTACCAGATCGAGTATTCCATAGCGATATATCCAAGGATCAGTCCGGCAGCCATTGCAAAAGGAATCTGTGCAAAATTTCCGTGCATGAGAGCAAAGGCAAGTGAGGAGGCCAAAAGTGCGAACCACTTGCCGAAAGGCTCCAATGTCTTTAAAACAGCACCGCGGAAAATGAATTCCTCGATCAGCGGAGCAGCAAATCCGGAGTAGAGAAGCATAGAGATCGTAACAGAGCCTCCCGTAGCAGCTTCCAGAGAACGCGCAAATGTAAAACCGAAGTGCTGTGCTCCCATTTCCATAAGTACATAAAGAACGGAAGAAGCGTTCTGTGCGATCATAAAAATCCCGAAAAAGCTGAGAAATTTTCCCGGGCTCATATGAGAATGTACCGGAAAAATCTGCGTACGGAAAAAGGAAGGTCTGCGCCATATGACAAAGATCCCGAGACAGAGAAAGCCGGAGATCAGATACCAGACAGCTCCGTCATTAAAATGTTCGTCAACCGGAAACAGCCGGTACATCGCCATCATGATCAAAAAAGTGAGTTGGCCAAATAAGATCTTGTAAAGAAAAATCATACCGTTTGTTTTATTAAATTCACGTCGAATCCATCGTTTTTCAAATTTATCCATAAAATCACCTTGTCAAATCAAATTATTTTCTACATTTGTTCCTTATCATATCATGGATTTTTCTTTTGAACAGCAAATTCACAGAAAGTTCTTCTGATTTCCTGTAAAAATTTACTTGAAAATAATTATCAATTATGGTAGCATCACTTTGTTAGTTGAGACTATTGAAAAATAGATGATAAAAACTTTTGGTAGAAGTGAAAAAAGGAGAGCGTATGAGAAAAAACCCATTGAAAATGTTATGGCTGGCAGCAGCGTTTTTATGTCTTGGAATCGGAGCAGTGGGAGTGATCCTGCCGATTTTGCCGACAACTCCATTCTTGCTGGTGGCATCTTTTTGTTTTGCAAGAGGATCGGAAAGATTTCACAAGTGGTTTATGGGGACGAAGCTTTACAAAAATCATCTGGACAGCTTTGTAAAGGAGCGTGCCATGACATTAAAGACAAAGCTGTGTATTCTGCTTCCGGCATCCGCAATGCTGATGTGTGCATTTTTTATGATGAGCAATCTGCCGGGGCGTATTTTTATTCTTCTGCTGATCCTTTTTAAATATGTATATTTCTTTACAAAAATCAAGACGATCAGAATTGAGGCGGCTTAAATGAAAGATATAAAAAAGAGTCAGCAAGTGCAGAACAAACGGGAAAAAGAAAAGCAGATCGTGGATCTGATGATCCACCTTTATTGCCGGAAAAAACATAAAACTGTGGAAAAACATCATGGACTGTGCGAGGAGTGTGAAAAACTCAGAGACTATGCCGCAATGCGTGTGGATAAATGTCCGTTTATGGAGACAAAGACATTCTGCAGTAACTGCAGGGTACATTGTTACAAGCCGCAGATGAGAGAAGAAATTCGAAATGTGATGCGGTTTGCCGGACCGAGAATGTTATTTTATCATCCAATCATGGCAATCCGGCACGTGATCACTTCTGCAAAAGAAAAAAAGAGAATGGGAAGGAAAGAAACATATGATTAAGACGAGACTACTCAAGCTGTTGAAGGGCTCGGGAAAATATATCGGAGCTAATATTTTCTGGCAGTGGATCGCACTGCTGTTTCAGATCGCAGCAGTGTTTGCGGCAGGAAATATGATCCAGCAGCTGTTTGAAAAAACATTGGATCAGCAGGTGATGCTGCAAACGGCAGGAATTGTGATCCTGGCAATCTGTGCGCGTTTTCTGTGCGAAAAAGGAGCTGCATATGCCTCTTATCGGGCAAGTGCGGATGTAAAGACGGTTTTAAGAAAGCAGATTTATGAGAAGCTGCTGCGTTTGGGAGCGGCCTATAAAGAAAAGGTATCTACTTCCGAGGTGGTTCAGGTGTCTGCGGAAGGAGTCGAGCAGCTGGAGATTTATTATGGGAGATATCTTCCGCAGCTGTTCTACAGTCTGCTTGCACCGATCACATTGTTTGCGGTATTGTCACCGATCAGCATCAAGGCATGTATTGTGCTTCTTGTATGTGTACCGCTGATTCCGATGTCGATCGTGGCAGTACAGAAATTCGCAAAGAAACTGCTGAGCAAATACTGGGGAATCTATACAGAACTTGGTGACAGTTTCTTAGAGAACCTGCAAGGACTCACAACCTTAAAGATTTATCAGGCAGATGAGCAAAAAGCCAAAGAAATGGACGACGAATCAGAGCGGTTTCGTAAGATCACGATGAAAGTGCTCACTATGCAGCTTAATTCTGTCAGTGTGATGGATATTGTAGCATATGGCGGAGCAGCAATTGGAATGATTGTGACTGTCAAAGAGTATCTGGCAGGAAATGTATCACTCGCAGGGGCGTTTACGATTATTCTGCTTGCATCTGAATTTTTCATTCCACTGCGTTTGCTGGGTTCTTTCTTCCACATTGCCATGAACGGAATGTCGGCAAGTGACAAGATTTTTAAGATTCTGGATATGGAAGAGCCAAAACGGGGAGAGCACGAGATTGAGGGCGAACAGATGGACGTCACACTGCAGCATGTGGAATTTTCCTATGAGCCGGAGCGAAAGGTATTACGGGATATTTCGCTGACCATACCATCCGGAAAATTTGTCTCTCTGGTGGGTCTGTCCGGTTGTGGAAAAAGTACCATTGCGGCACTTTTGACAGGGAAGAATCGTACATTTTCGGGACAGATCCAGATCAATAATGTACCGATTCAGGAGATTAAAGAGTCCAGTCTGATGGATAAGATCACCTTGGTGAGACATAACAGTTATCTGTTCAAGGGAACGGTAGAAGAAAACCTGAAAATGGCGGATCCATCTGTGTCGAGAGAACAGATGGAAGCAGCGCTCAGGCAGGTAAATCTGTATGAGTTTTTGCAGGCACAAAATGGATTGAATACGATGCTGGAAGAACAGGGAAGTAATTTTTCCGGCGGACAAAGACAGCGTCTTGCCATCGCCAGAGCACTTCTTCATGATACGCCGATGTATATTTTTGATGAGGCGGCATCCAATATTGATGTGGAAAGTGAGGATCAGATCATGGAAGTGATCCGGGAGCTGGCAAAGACGAAAACGATTCTGTTCATCTCTCACCGGCTTGCAAATGTGGTGGCATCTGATCAGATTTATATGTTGGAAAACGGTCAGATTACAGAGAGCGGCACACATGGAGAACTTATGAAAAAAGCAGGAAGCTATGCAAATATGTATCAGAAACAGCAGGAATTGTGTCAGGTAAGGGAGGGAAGAGCATGAAGCGAAGAAGTGGAATACAGATTATGGGAAAACTGATCGGACTGATCCGTCCCCTGATGCACGTTATGGCAGCGGCGATTCTGCTAGGTGTTACAGGATATCTTTGTGCGATCTTTCTCACCGTACTGGCAGGAGTTGGAATCCTGCAGATTATGGGAATATGGCAGGGAGCTTCTCTGACGACATTGTTTGTCTGCCTTGCAGTGATCGCAGTACTGCGTGGAATTCTGCACTATGGAGAGCAGGCATGCAATCATTATATTGCGTTTAAGCTGCTGGCACTGATCCGTCACAAAGTATTTGCGGTTTTGAGAGAGCTCTGTCCTGCAAAACTGGACGGAAGAGACAAAGGAAACCTGATCTCGATCATCACAACAGATATTGAGCTTCTGGAAGTATTTTATGCGCATACGATTTCGCCGATCGCAATCGCATTCCTGACATCCCTGATCATGGAAATTTTCTTTCTCCGATATCATGTGCTGATCGGTCTGTTCGCCCTTGTGGGATATCTTGCAATTGGAGTTCTGATGCCCATGTGGAATTCCAGACGAGGTTCAGAAAAAGGAATGGAATTTCGTACCCGTTTCGGGGATCTGAACAGCTTCGTTCTGAACAGTCTTCGCGGTCTGGATGAGACGATCCAGTATGGATGCGGAGAAAAACGGGAAGAGCAGATGGAACGCAAAAGTGTGGAACTGGATGCGAAACAGAAAGAAATGAAGAAACTGGAAGGAACACAAAGGGGAGGAACAAATGTCCTGATCCTGATTTTCTCTTTTGGAATGCTGTTCCTTACAACATGGCTGCATCAGCAGGGGGAGATCGGATTTGACGCAGTACTGCTCTGTACGATCCTGATGATGAGCTCTTTTGGACCGGTTGTTGCTCTGTCCAGTCTGTCAAACAATCTGATGCAGACACTGGCAAGTGGAGAGCGTGTGTTATCCCTTTTGGAAGAAGAACCGCAGATTGAAGAAGTATCCGGTCAGGCAACCGCAGAATTTGCAGATATCAATTGTGAAAACATTGATTTTGCTTATGAAGAAGAACAGATTTTAAAAGACTATTCGATCTCGATTTCGAAAGGCAGCCGGATTGGAATCCATGGAAGAAGCGGTTCCGGAAAATCAACGCTGTTAAAGCTGCTGATGCGTTTTTATGATGTACACAGCGGAGTGATCCGAATGGGAGACAGAAAACTGTCCGGTATCAATACAAACGAGCTGCGTGATATGGAAAGCTATGTGACACAGGAGACGTGTCTGTTCCACGATTCAATCGCCAACAACATTGCGATCGCAAAGCCGGGGGCTTCCAGAGAAGAAATCGTAGAGGCAGCAAAAAAAGCATCTCTGCATGAATTTATAGAAAGCCTTCCAAATGGATACGATACGCTGGTCGGAGAGTTGGGAGATACCCTTTCCGGAGGAGAAAAACAGAGGATCGGCGTGGCAAGAGCATTTCTGCACGATGCACCGCTTTTGCTTCTGGATGAGCCGACCAGCAATCTGGATTCTCTGAATGAAAGTATTATCTTAAGATCTCTGAAAAAAATGGGGAAAGACAAGACTGTTATTTTAGTATCCCACAGAGAATCGACCATGGCTGTGGCGGAAAAGGTATATCAGATGGAAAACGGAAGGATTTCATAAGAATCCGGAAAACAGTTTCTTTTTTCGTGATGGTTGGCTATAATAGAAACAGTGAGAGTAAAATGACCGTAACGAAAGGAGAAACATATGAGTCAGTATGACGTGATCATTATTGGAGCAGGTCCGGGAGGAATCTTTGCGGCATATGAGCTGGTGAAAGATGCACCGCAGCTGAAAATTGCGGTTCTGGAAGCGGGAAATCCTCTGGAGAAAAGAAAATGTCCGATTGACGGAGTGAAGGTAAAAAGCTGTATCAACTGCAAGACCTGTGCCATCATGAATGGATTTGGAGGCGCCGGAGCTTTTTCGGATGGAAAATATAATATTACAAACGATTTTGGCGGAACATTGTACGAGTATATCGGAAAAGACACTGCCATTGATCTGATGCGCTATGTGGATGAGATCAATGTGGAATACGGTGGAAAAGGAACCAAGATGTATTCCACTGCAGGAAGCAAGTTCAAAAAGCTGTGTCTGCAGAATAAATTAAAGTTGTTGGAAGCATCTGTCCGTCATCTGGGAACAGATATCAACTATGTAGTCCTGGAAAATCTGTACGCAGAATTAAAAGATAAAGTAGAATTCCGTTTCAATTACTATGTGGACAAGCTGGAGAAGACAGAAAACGGCTATATCGTGACACATGGAGAAGACCGTGATGAATGCGAGAAGTGTATTGTTTCAGTAGGAAGAAGCGGAAGTAAATGGATGGAAGAAGTCTGTCGCGACATGAAGATCCCGACAAAATCCAACCGTGTAGATCTTGGTGTCCGCGTAGAACTGCCGGCAGCAGTGTTCTCCCATTTGACAGATGAACTGTATGAAAGCAAGATTGTATACCGTACAGAAAAATTTGAGGATAAAGTCCGTACATTCTGCATGAATCCATACGGAATCGTAGTAAATGAAAATACAAACGGAATCGTAACTGTAAACGGACACAGCTACGAAGATACAGAAAAGCAGACAGAAAATACAAACTTTGCACTGCTTGTGGCAAAGCATTTCTCAGAGCCGTTTAAAGACAGCAACGGATACGGAGAGAGTATTGCCAGACTGTCCAATATGCTGGGCGGCGGTGTGATCGTGCAGAGATTCGGTGACCTGATCCGTGGAAGACGAAGCACCCATGACAGAATTGAGGATGGATTTGTCAGACCGACACTTGCGGCAGAGCCGGGAGACTTAAGCCTTGTGCTTCCGAAACGAATCCTGGATGGAATTATCGAGATGATCTACGCACTGGATAAGATCGCTCCGGGTACAGCCAATGATGATACTTTGCTTTACGGTGTGGAAGTCAAGTTCTATAATATGGAAGTAGAACTGGATGAACATCTGGAGACCATGTACAAAGGTCTGTACGTGATCGGTGACGGAAGTGGAGTGACACATTCTCTGTCCCATGCATCAGCGAGTGGTGTGTATGTAGCGAGAGAGATTACAAAAGGGTTGTAAAAAGAAAAGTGTACGGGCATTCCGAAAAGAGTGCTTGTACACTTTGTTGTTAAAAAACAATAGAATTCCTCTGCATCTTTTTTGATAAGTACTGCCTGATCAGGCATAGATTGCGTTGTGACATGCTTTTGAATATGGGGGATGTCCCGCTATAATACCCAAAAGCATAAGATAACTTGACAGTCCAGTAAAGAATTACTGGATTTTTTGTATAAATTCTTCGATACTTTTTGATGTAGCTGCAATTTTTAACCAGTTTTTCAGAACAGTTGCATCTGATTCCTCAAAGAGTTTCTTTTCAAGTTCTGGTGGTATAGATCCAAAATCTTCTAAAAAACTGCGTAATATAGATTGACGCTCTTCTCTGCGTCCGGCCGCACGCTCATCTCTCAACATCTCTTCTAAAATCATGAAACGTTCCTCCATTTCACGGCTTTCCTTAATATGTCGGATAGAATTCTGCAACTGCTTAACATAGATATCGTGGAAATCTTCCTGACTTTCTTTCAGGTCTGCCTTTACAAATTTCAAAAATATTACCAGTTCTTTTGGAACTTCCTCTGCATTCTCCCCGCGGGTACTGAGATAAATAATGCATCTTCCATCTTCCAGAGAAGTTTCATCAGATTCTTTACAGATAATGTTCGTTTTCCCATAGTTATTTCCCCCATCAGCAGAGGAATTCTATAAGCAAATTATAGCAAATGCTTCGATGAAGTCAAGGTGATTTGCATCAAAAAGGAAGGTACTTTGTTAATGTAGAGGTTAATCAAAATCGGGGCATTGACATTATATACTATGCAATATATAGTATCATGTATAGGGAGGTGTTTTATGGATGCACAGTTAAGAAAAGGATTGTTGGAATTATGTGTTTTAGCAGTATTGAGAAAGGAAGATTCCTACGGATACCAGATTATAAAAGATGTTTCTGATCTGATTGAAATTTCAGAATCCACTTTGTATCCTATTTTGCGAAGATTGGAGATGGGTGGAAAAGTAAAATCCTATACCACACAGTACAATAATCGATTGCGGAAATATTTTCATCTAACAGAAGAGGGAAGACAGTATCTGAAAAATTTTGACAAAGACAGAGCACAGTTGTTAAAAATATTGGATTATATTGCAGAGGAGGATGAGAAATGAAGAAGGAACAGTTTATCAAGAATCTTCGATACAGTCTGAGAAAATTAAAAAAGGATGAACGGGAGAAGTATCTTGCATATTATGAAGAAATAATTTCGGATATGATCGAAAACGGAGTTTCGGAAGAAGAGGCGGTTGCGCATCAGGGAGAGACAAAAAAATCGCAGAAGAAATTTTGCGGGAAAATGCAGTTAAAAGAGAGTTCAAAATTGGCTGGATAGGTTCTGTTTTAATTATTTTGACCCTTTTATCGGGAACTCTGTCCGGATATCTGATGTATCAGGAATATCGTATAAAGTCGGAATTTGCCGAAATCCATACAGAGATCGCCAATGAGACGGTCAGTATTACAGGAGGATCGGACGGTCCGACAAGTGTATTTCTTGCGGGAAAGATTACATTTTGGGTACGTCCCGATATTTTGATTGTAATAACAGTAATGATGGTTATAATTACAATTAGTTATTTTGTTTGTAAAGCGAGAAAAATAAAATTTAAAAGATAAATATATCTGAAAACATTGAATTTTGAATTAAAAAGAGCTACAATTATACTATAAAGTAAGAGGAAGGAGTGTACGGTTATGACGGAAGCATTGATTGGAACATGTATTTTGGCAATTACGACAGTGATATTTGTCTGGGTATGTTCAGAGTATCAGATTTATAACAATGAACATTCAGCAGAGGAAAAATTAAATACCCCGCGGTTGTCGAGCTGGTTTGCAGCACAGAGGATGCGCTTTTGGTTTGCAGTTGATGATGCAAGAGAATATCCGCAGGAAGTGCTGAAGTCAGAGAATAAGACACTGCTTCAAAATGGGCTTGGAAAGCATCATGAAAAACACGAGATTCGAAGCGGGAAGTGCAGAGAACATCATACGATACAGAGTCAAAGAACCTATCGTATGCGGGGAAACTTATAAAAGAGAGATTGTTTTATCACAGAGAAGAGGAGATGTTAAATGCATCTCCTTCATTTAGTTTGTGCGCAAGCACGACGATTGCGCATGGATAGGCGGGGATTGGTGTGAACAGTAACAGGCGCTCATCTGATTGAAAGAAATCTCAGGAAAAAGTTCTTGCAATTCGAAACCTATGCACGTATAATAGATTCGTATGGAGAACGAACGGATATTGAGAGTTCCATGCAAATATTTAACGCAGCAGAAGCTGCATTATTGATTAAGTTAAAAGCTTAAATTTTATAAGTTGGTTACTTTATAACCGGTGCGTAAACAGCACATCAACTTGTGAAACGGTCAATAAGAGTATTAAAAGTAAAATATTTGCTATATAGACTCGAAAACCTTTATATCTGTAGTGCTTATACTTAGAAGAAAAGACAAAGCTCCTGTACTTAAGCAGGAGATTGGCATTATATAAAGAAGCATAGCAAGCGCAAGAAAGAATGTAGATGTAACGTACGTTTTTCTGCGCTTTTTTTATATCACAAACATTCAGAAGTAAAGGGGAATTGACAAAAAAGGGCGAGGTGAAAGAAAGATGAAGAATTTATCACAGGAGAATGCTCCGATCTATGAAGCATTAGAGCGGTTCCGGCGGATGCGGATCGTACCGTTTGATGTTCCGGGACATAAGCACGGAAGAGGAAATAAAGAACTGGTGGAATTACTGGGAGAACGCTGTGTCAGTATTGATGTCAATTCCATGAAACCGCTGGACAATCTGTGTCATCCGGTTTCTGTTATCAAAGATGCAGAACAGCTGGCAGCAGAGGCATTTCATGCAAGTCATGCATTTCTGATGGTAGGGGGAACGACATCCTCGGTGCAGGCAATGGTACTTTCCTGCTGTAAGAAGGGGGATAAGATCATATTACCGAGAAATGTACACCGCAGTGTGATCAACGCATTGGTGTTATGCGGAGCGATTCCGATCTATGTCAATCCGGATGTGGAGCACAGTCTGGGAATTTCACTTGGTATGAAAGTGTCTCAGGTAGAACTGGCGATTCAGAAGCATCCGGATGCGGTAGCTGTATTTGTGAACAATCCGACGTATTACGGAATTTGTTCTGATTTACGTTCTATCGTAAAAAAAGCACACGCTCACGGCATGAAGGTTCTGGTAGATGAAGCCCATGGAACACATTTTTATTTTGGAGAGAATCTTCCGGTTTCAGCAATGGAGGCAGGGGCAGATATGGCATCTGTGAGTATGCACAAATCAGGCGGAAGTCTCACACAGAGTTCCTTTTTGCTTGTAGGTCCGTCTATGCATGCGGGTTATGTGAGACAGATCATCAACCTGACGCAGACCACCAGCGGTTCCTATCTTTTACTGTCCAGTCTGGATATTTCCAGAAGAAATCTGGTGTTGCGCGGCAAGGAATCTTTTGCAAGAGTGGCGGCGCTGGCGGATTATGCAAGAGAAGAGATCAATCGGATCGGAGGATATTATGCATTTTCAAAAGAGCTGATCAATGGAGACAGTATTTATGATTTTGATACAACGAAGCTGTCCATCCATACGCTGGAAATTGGTCTTGCGGGAATCGAGGTCTATGATATTCTGCGGGATGAGTATGATATTCAGATCGAATTTGGAGATATCGGGAATATTCTGGCATATCTGTCTATCGGAGACCGGATCCAGGAGATTGAGCGTCTGGTAAGTGCACTGGCAGAAGTAAAGCGCAGATATCAGAAAGACAAGACGGGTATGCTCAGCCAGGAATATATTGAACCAGAGGTCATCATGAGTCCGCAGGATTCTTTCTATGCGGAAAAAGAGGCAGTGCCGATCCGGGAGTCAGAAGGCAGAATCTGCAGTGAGTTCGTAATGTGTTATCCGCCTGGAATTCCGATTCTGGCACCGGGAGAGAAGATCACAAAAGATGTAATCGAGTATATTCTCTATGCCAAAGAAAAGGGGTGTTCCATGACGGGACCTGAAGATGCGGCAATCGAATATTTAAATGTTCTGATATAAGGGGGATAAAAGTGATGGAAATGTGGTTTTCAGATGAACACACGGACAATGTGAAACTGTCCATCCGTGTGGACAAGCAGCTGTTCAGTGCGCAGAGCGAGTTTCAGCGAATCGATGTTCTCGAATCAAAAGAATTTGGTAAGATTCTCGTAGCGGACGGAGATCTGATGCTGACAGAAAAAGATGAATTTATCTACCATGAGATGATGGCGCATGTTCCTATGGCAGTACATCCGAAGGTAGAGAATGTGCTGGTCATCGGCGGAGGTGACGGCGGATGTGTGCGGGAGCTTGCAAAATATAATACCATTCAGAAGATAGACGTCGTAGAAGTAGATCCTCTTCTGGTTGAAGTCTGTCGGAAATATTTTCCGCAGATTGCAAGCAGCCTGGATGACGATCGCGTGACAATCTATAATGAAGATGGACTGCGGTTTGTGCGTTCTAGATCCAATGTGTATGATCTGATCCTGATTGATTCTCCAAATCCGTTTGGTCCTGCGGAGGGATTGTTTACAAAGGAATTTTACGGCAATTGTTACAATGCCCTGCATGAAGACGGGATCATGATCAACCAGCATGAAAGTCCGTTTTATACAGAAGAGGCATTTCAGTGTCAGAGAATGCACAAGAGAATTATAGAATCCTTCCCGATCAGTAAGATTTATCAGGCCCATATTCCGTCCTATCCGTCAGGACACTGGCTGTTCGGATTTGCGTCTAAGAAATACCATCCGCTCAATGACCTGGATGGAGTTTCCTGGAATCTGCGGGGGATTCATACAAAATATTATCTGCCGAGAGTGCACCACGGAGTCTTTGCATTACCGGCGTATGTGGAGGAGCTTGTAAAAGATGTTGAATAAAAATGTAATGACGTTCATCGGATGTGATGCGGAGTATAATGAATCAGAGATCGTGTTGTTCGGTGCACCTTTTGATTCCACGACTTCCTACCGTCCGGGGGCAAGATTTGGAAGTCAGGCAATTCGCAATGAGTCTTATGGACTGGAAACTTACAGTCCGTATCAGGGAAAAGATCTGACAGATTATAAGATTTTTGACAGTGGAGATCTGGAGCTGCCGATCGGAGATACGGAAAAAGTGCTGGCTGAGATTCAGGATTGTACCGAGATTATTTTAAGCAGCGGGAAAATCCCGTTTATGATCGGCGGAGAGCATCTGGTGACACTGGGAAGTGTCCGTGCAGCAGCAGAGAAATATCCGGATCTGCATATCATCCACTTTGATGCACATGCAGATTTAAGAGAAGATTATCTGGGCGTTCAATATTCTCATGCCTGTGTACTGAGAAGATGTTGGGAGCTTTTGGGAGATGACAGGATCTATCAGTTTGGAATCCGATCCGGTGACAGAGAAGAGTTTCGCTGGGCAAGAGAAGGGCATGTGAAGATGCATAAGTTCAATCTTGACGGACTGGCAGAAGTAATTGAGAAACTGCAGGGAAAACCGGTATACATCACACTTGATCTGGATGTGCTGGATCCGTCTGTATTTCCGGGAACAGGAACTCCGGAGGCGGGCGGTGTCACATTTGTGGAACTGATGAATGCTGTGATCCAGACAGCACAGGGAGTCAACGTGGTCGGATGTGATGTGAATGAACTGAGCCCGGTTTATGATCCAAGTGGAGTTTCCACAGCAGTAGCCGGAAAGATTATCAGAGAATTTTTACTTGCACTGCAAGTTTAATAGAAGAAAAAACAAGAAAGAAGGAGATAAAAAAATGGGAAAAGTATTGATTGTTGGATGTGGCGGAGTTGCAAGTGTAGCTGTACACAAATGTTGTCAGAACAGTAAAGTGTTTGATGCGATCTGTATTGCCAGCCGTACGGTTTCAAAATGTGAGGCATTGAAAGAAAAACTGCAGGCTTCCTACAACGGAACGATTACAACTGCACAGGTGGATGCAGATAACCCAGAAGAACTGATTGCACTGATCGAAAGGGAAAAACCGGACGTAGTACTGAATCTGGCACTTCCATATCAGGATCTTACAATTATGGATGCCTGCCTTGCGACAGGAGTGGATTATGTAGACACTGCAAATTATGAGCCGGAAGATACTGCAAAATTCGAATATAAATGGCAGTGGGCATACCGTGAGAAATTTGAAAAAGCAGGAATTACAGCGTTGTTGGGAAGTGGATTTGATCCCGGAGTAACAGGAGTATTTTCTGCATATGCGCTGAAACATTATTTTGACGAGATTAATTATATCGATATTCTGGACTGCAATGGAGGAGATCACGGCTATCCGTTTGCAACGAACTTCAATCCGGAGATCAACATCCGCGAGGTTTCTGCAAAAGGTTCTTACTGGGAAGACGGACACTGGGTAGAGACAGAGCCGATGGAGATCAAGAGAGAATACGATTTTCCGGAAGTGGGAATGAAAGATATGTATCTTTTGCACCATGAAGAAATCGAATCTCTGGCACTGAATATTCCGGGAATCAAAAGAATCCGTTTCTTTATGACATTTGGACAGAGCTATCTGACACATCTGAAATGTCTGGAAAATGTAGGAATGACATCCATTGAGCCGATTATGTACGAAGGAAAAGAAATCGTACCGCTTCAGTTTTTGAAAGCTGTTCTTCCGGATCCGGCATCTCTTGGACCGAGAACAAAAGGAAAGACAAATATTGGATGTATTTTTACAGGAAAGAAAGACGGAAAAGAGAAGACGATCTATATTTACAATGTATGCGATCATGAAGAGTGCTATAAAGAAGTGGGATCACAGGCCGTTGCCTATACTACAGGCGTTCCGGCAATGATCGGTGCTATGATGCTCATGACAAAGACATGGGACAAAGACGGTGTTTACAATATCGAAGAGTTTGATCCGGATCCGTTTATGGATGCCCTCAATGAGTTTGGACTTCCATGGAAAGTGGTAGAAAACCCTCAGATGGTAGATTAAGAAACGGACATCAGAAATGAAAAGAGAAGAATTAAGGACTCCATGCTATGTCATCATGGAGTCAGAAATGAAAAAGAATCTGCAGATTTTACAGGAAATCCGACAGCAGAGCGGATGTAAGATCCTGCTGGCACAGAAAGCATTTTCTATGTATTCCTGTTATCCTCTCATCGGAGAGTATCTGGATGGAACGACTGCCAGCGGCTTGTATGAAGCAAAGCTCGGGAAAGAATGTATGGGCAAAGAAAATCATATTTTTTCTCCGGCATATCGGGAAGATGAATTTGAAGAGGTGCTGGAAAGCTGCGAACATCTCGTGTTTAATTCGTTTTCACAGCTTGAGTGTTTCGGAGAACGTGCTGCAAAAGCCGGAAAAAGTGTGGGGATCCGTGTAAATCCGGAATGTTCCACGCAGGGAGAGCATGCGATTTATGATCCTTGTGCACCGGGCTCCCGTCTTGGGATTCTGGTATCCGAATTTCCGGAAACACTGCCATCTTACGTAGAGGGACTGCATTTTCACACACTCTGTGAGCAGAATGCAGATGCTCTGGAAATCACGTTGAAAGCAGTGGAAGAAAAGTTCGGCAAGTGGATGAAACAGTTAAAATGGGTGAATTTTGGCGGCGGTCATCATATTACAAGAGCGGATTATGACAGAGAGCTTCTGATCTCCTGTGTGCGCAGGATTCAGGACACCTACAATGTACAGGTCTATCTGGAACCGGGAGAAGCGGTGGCGTTAAATGCGGGCCATTTGATCACAACAGTGGAAGATATTGTACATAATGATATTGCGGTACTGGATGTCTCTGCAGCGTGTCATATGCCGGATGTGATCGAGATGCCGTATCGCCCGCCTCTGTTTGATTCTGGAGAGGCGAAGGAAAAAGAATATACGTATCTGCTTGGCGGTCCGACCTGTCTGGCAGGAGATGTGATCGGAAGTTATTCTTTTGATCAGCCGCTGAAAGTAGGAGACAGACTCACATTTGGAGATATGGCGATCTATACGACTGTAAAAAATAATACATTCAATGGAATGCGTCTTCCGGATATTGTGTGGGAACGCGAAAGTGGAGAATGTGAGATCGTGAAATCGTTCGGATATGAAGATTTTAAATGCAGATTATAAGATCTTCAATAAGTGAATAAAATAACAGGAAAGTCAACAAAATAACGATTGTTGACTTTCTTTTTTTGTGTGATAAATTGTTATTGTGCATAAAAATACAAATCATCTATCCGGATAACAGATCGTAAAATAAGGAGTTGTAATAACAATGGGACTGCATGTCATTGATGAAGCAAAAAGATGTTTAAACTGTAAAAAACCGAGATGTCAGGAAGGGTGTCCGATCCATACCCCGATTCCTGTGATGATCCAGATGCTGCTGCAAGGAGAGATGCCGGAGGCGGCAGAAATGGTGTTTGCCAACAATCCGCTGTCTGTCATCTGTTCTCTGGTCTGTGACCACGAAAAACAGTGTGAAGGGCATTGTGTGAAAGGCATAAAAGGAGAACCGGTGCATATTTCTTCGATTGAAAATTATATTTCAGATACCTGCTTTGACCGGATGAAGCTGGAGCAGCTTCCGAAAAACGGCAAACGGATCGCAGTTGTCGGCGCGGGTCCGGCAGGAATCACAATCGCTATTTTGATGGCGTGCAGAGGATATAAAGTGACGATTTTTGAGGTAAAAGAGAAGATCGGAGGAATCATGCGTTATGGAATTCCTGAATTTCGTCTGCCAAAGTCCATTTTAGACCGCTATTATGTAAAAATGAAAGAGCTGGGTATCTTATTTAGGCCCAATTTTGCGCTGGGTGGTTCCACAGGTGTGGAAGATCTTTTAAGAGACGGATATCATGCCGTATTTATCGGAACAGGAACCTGGAGACCGTATCAGCTGCATATACCGGGAGAAACATTTGGAAATGTGCACTACGGAATCAATTATCTGAACAATCCGGATGTCTATGATCTGGGAGAACGGGTACTTGTCATCGGTGCGGGGAATGCGGCAATGGATGTGGCAAGAACGGCAATTCGTAAAGGCTCCCGGCATGTAACCGTCTATTCCATCACAGAAATTCCGGCGGCATCCCCAAAAGAGGTGGAGTATGCAAAACTGGACGGAGTAGAGTTCGAATATCTGCAGACGGCCATTGAAATCCGGGATGAAGGAGCCATTATCTGTGATGTGGAATGGACCGAAGATGGAAAACTGGTGAAAAAAGAAGAGACTGCCAGGCTTGTTCCGGCTGACAGTATCATTATTTCGATTTCTCAGGGACCGCAGGATCGGATCGTGAACCGGGATAAAGAGCTGCAGGTAGATGATCGGGGATTGCTCAAGACAGATGCAAATGGAGAGACCACCATGCCGGGGATTTTCGCATCCGGAGATGTAGTGACCGGTGCAAAGACCGTGGTAGAGGCGGTGAAGTATTCGAAAATGATCGCAGATGCGATGGATGAGTATGTAAAAACACATTATGAATAGAAATACAGGCTGGTGTTCTTTGCAAAACATCAGCCTGTACTTTTTTTACTCTAAAATAAAATCCATATAAACCGGATTATGATCACTCCATTTAAAACCGGTATCCAGAACCAGTGCATCTTCTACAGTCACATTATCAGATACCAGAAAACCATCTACTGTTACAACAAAATCAGATTCGCTGTAAGGCTGATCTGCATTTCGGCAGGATGGTACCGGATTTTTCTCATCAAACGGTGCGATCAACTGCATGAAATCAGGAATCAGTTCTTCGGATATCGGCTTTGCCCAGTTGTCTTCTAATTCCTTGTGACCAAAAATCTCAGCAGAATTTCCAAGCAGATCTTTGTTGAAATCACCGCCCGCAACAATATAATTTCCAGCGTCATATTCTTCTTTCATATCCTCAAACAGCATCCGCAGCTGATTGTCCGCGGTGCTCGGATCAGATGTATAAGCGGAAAGATGCAGATTGTACAGGACAAGTTCCTTTCCGTTTTCTGTCGGAATCCGGTTGACGCTATAACAGCGATCCAGATCCAGCAGTTTCATAAATCCATCTTCGATCGGTAAAGAGCGTCTGATGGATTCCGTGATCTTCATGTTAGAAACTGTAAGCATACCGGATTTGTTCTTTCCGTGTGGTTCCAGAATCGGATAGAACAGATAAGGGCTGTCATAGTTCTGAGCAAATGTGTAGTTTCGTGAGGTGTTATCGGTTGAAAGTGTCTGTGAAAGCAATAATTTGCGTTCATCCACATGATAACTTCTTGTTCCGTCAATATCCACTTCCTGGAACAGCATAAAATCCGGGTTTAATTGAGCTACAGCTTCTGCATAGCTGCTGACGTTTTCAATGACGGCATCTTTGGAACGGGCACGGCTTTCTTTTCCACCGTCCATAAAGAAAGAATAGTCGTCACTGTATGCGCCGAAACCGATATTTCCAGATGTGATGCGGTAACTTTTTTTGGTTTTTGCCTTTTCTGTAGATTTTCCGGTGATCGTCAGTTTTTGCTTGTCTTCCAGACGATAGTAACTGGAAAATACATAAACAACATAGCCGACTACGATCAGTATCAGAGTTCCGA